>DATILK010000024.1:0-10574 GCA_035476555.1 Chthoniobacterales bacterium
GCTGACGCCGGCCACCGGCGTCTGGTTCGCGGCGCAGGCGGCAAACCGCCGCCTCGGCGAGTACATCATTAAGACGCCCCCCCGCAATCGGTACGAGCAGATGATCAACCTGTTGTTCGTCGACTACGTAGAGTACGCCCGCGTCACCGACGTCGCCCTCTTCCGGAACGGCGAGCGCGTCACGGCGAGCGAACCACGTCGTGTGAAGAAGGCACGCTAACCGCAACCCTTACGATTTTGTGGAACGGCGCCCGCCCGATCGGGTAGCTTCTTCGGGCATCGTTGCCGGAATGCAGCTTCCGCTGGCTGCGAGCGACGGTTCGGTCCGCGCGTTCGGCGAAATGTTTGGCGCGTGCTGGAACCGTTGCTGCGAAAGACGGACGCGAGAGTCCATTAAGCGTCAAGGAGCGGCGGTTTGCAAACCGCCGACCGATAACGACGGCGGTCTGGAGAGCGCCGCTCCTTGGGGCGCGGGTTGAATTCAGACGGCCGGCTGTTGTTGCGTCAGACAGTGGAAAGCGCCGAGGCCCCAGATCAATTCGGTGCAATCGATGGGAAGAATGCGGCGACGCGGAAAGAGTTTTGCGAGCGTTGCCTCAGCGATCGGGTCGTTTGGATCGTTGAAGATCGGGAGCAGGACCGATTCGTTTGCGATGTAGAAATTTGCGTAGCTGGCGGGCAAGCGAAGATCTTCGCGGTCTATGCGCGCCGGCATCGGAAGCGTGACGATCTCAAACGGCGCGCCCTTCCATTTCATCTCGCGGAGCCGCGCGAGATTTTCGCGAAGCGGCTCGAAATTCGGATCGTTGCGATTTTCTTCGATGACGGTGACGATCGTTCGCTCGTTCACGAAACGCGCGAGATCATCGACGTGGCCATCGGTGTCATCGCCTTCAATCCCCTCGCCCAGCCAAAGAATGTCGGTCACGCCGAAATTATCGCGCACTCGCTCTTCGATCTGTTCGCGCGACAACGTTGGATTGCGATTCGGATTCAACAGACAGCCTTCGGAAGTCAGCAGCGCGCCGGCGCCGTTCACGTCGATCGAACCGCCTTCGAGAATCATCCGCGGATAAAATACCGGCACGTCGAGGATTTCGGCGATGCGCGTCGGGACGACGTCATCGAGATCGAATGGCGGATATTTGCCGCCCCAGGCGTTGTGTCCCCAATCGACCACGGCGACTCGCGGCTCTTCGTTGCGCGTCAAAAAAATCGGGCCGTGATCGCGGCACCAGGGTTCGTTCGTCGGGATGCGATAAAACGTGAGGCGCTCCGCCGACAAATTTTCCAGAACTTTCCGCGCTTCCGCTTCGTGAGCGCCATTGCAGACGTTGATGCAAACCGGCTCTGATTCGAGGAGCGCTTCCACCATTCGCCGAAACGTCGGCATGACGCGATCGAACGCGCCGGGAAAACTAATCCCTTCCCGTCGCGGCCACGAAAGCCACGTGGCGGCGTGCGGTTCCCATTCCGCCGGCATTCGATAACCAAGCGCGGCGGGATAGGTCATATAGGTCCTATACGACGTATGCGTTGCGACGCGAGCAGCGGCGGAAACTCGACCGCCGCAGGCGAGCTCGTGTTCCCCACAAAATGCGCGGCGAGTTTTTGCAACGCGCGCCAGCGTTCCCACTCCAAATCCGGCGCCCCGACGCTGTGCCGTAAAAGGCTGCGCCATTCCATGAGCGCGCGTTCGATGTCGCCGTGACGAAGCGATTCGTTGGTGAAGCGGTAACGCGCGGCCGAATTCGTAGCCAATTCGCGGATCACTTCCGACGCGCCTGAGCCATATTGCACGGGCACGCCCATCTCCAAATAGCCGGGATAATCCGCGCGCCCGTAAATTTGCTGACAAAGAATTCCGAGCCGGCCACCGAGCGGCGCGTCTTCACCGGCGAAACGCGGGCCGGCCCGAATGTTCGCCAAGTCGAAAACGAGATCGTCGACCGGATAAGTTTCGTCTTCGAGACCGGCGGCGATCGCGAGGCCTTCGCCCGCGTGAAAGAACGAAAAGAGAACGCCGCGCCGCGTCGGTATGCCGTCTTCGGCGACGAGCCCGAGCTGACGCCAGGCGTAGGCGGGCGAATTCGTGATAACCGTCGCGAGATCGTGCTCGAGTTCGGAACATTTCCGGCAAACCAGCGGCAAAGCTTTCCGTTCCGGAGGATCGAGCAGCGCCACGCCGTGTGAATCGATGAGCGCAGTCATCGGCGCTTCGGAAAAATCGATTCGCGCGGAGATCGTGTTCGCGCGTGTGATGAGTTCGGCAACGCGGCCGCCAGTCACTTCAGGAAGCAATGTGGGGATGGCTTCGTCGAACTGCGTTTTCGTCAGCGATTTTTGCTCAAGCTTTTTCCGCAGCCACTTCACGGGTGCGATCGCGTCATCGCCTGTCACGGTCGCCAGCGGAATTTCGCGACCGTAAATTCCTCGATCGCGCAATTTGCAGAGATTGCCGAAACCCCGGCCATCGAGCATTCGCGGAACCGACAAAGCGCGAACCCATTGATCGTTCTCTCGAACGAAGAATTGGCCTAACGAGACGTTCTGCGGATTGGCCGGTTTCGGTTCCCATTCACCGGCTGAATTCAAAATCTCGGTGATAGGCCGGCGGACGAACCGCGCCCGCTCGGCATCTACCCAGAATCCGCAAGGCTTCTGACCGGTGGCGAGCGAATACTCGGCGCCGATCGGGACGTTCTGCGTGCTGAAAAGCGACCGGCTCAGGTCGACCGCAGCCGCGAATGGCTGCTCGTCCCGATCGGCGGCGCCGCGCATCACGCTGATCAAGCTGGGCCAGTCAACCTGCGCGGCGCGCTTCAATTTTCGCGGACGCGCATCGCCCAGCCGCGGGATGTCCGGCAACATGAGGACGTAGCCAACGTCGTCCAGCCCACGACGTCCGGCGCGTCCAAACATCTGGAGCAATTCGTCGGGCTCGACGTGCCGCTCGAAGTTGCCCGCTTTGTATCGTGTATCGGTGACCAGCACCGAGCGCATCGAAAAATTAATTCCCGCGGCCAGACCCATCGTCGCGACGACGACATTGAGCTGGCCCGCTTTCGCGAGCGGCTCGATCAAACCAGCGCGGACCGCGTAACTCAATCCGCTGTGATGATAGGCAACGCGACTGCGCAACAACTTCGCCAGCTTTTTCCCCGCGAGCGCTTCCTGTTCGGCGGAGAGCGGCAACGGATCGCGGATCGACAACGCAGACGCAATCGATTGCGCCATTTCCTCGCTCGCGTTGCGGCGCGGCGCGAACACAAGCACCGGCGCCAATTCCGCGCGCAACGCTTTGCCGATCATGCGCGGCCAGAAATTTTTCGTCTGCACGAACGCGGAGTCGGAGAGAGCGCGCAGATCGATTTCCTCCAGCGGAACGGGCCGCTCTTCGTGCGAAATCAAAACCGGATCGCGTCCGATCCGATTCAGCCACGCGACAACGTCCTGCGGATTTTGCACGCTGCCGCTGAGCAGAAGCAATTGCGTTTCCGGCGGAGCGAGAGCAAGCGCGAGCTCGTAGTGCACGCCGCGGATCGGATCGGCAATCATCTGGTATTCGTCGACCACGAGCAGCTTCGGGCCGTCGCGTCGGAGGAACCGGGCGCGTTGGGTTTCCAGCGTCGCGACGAGAACGCGCGCGTTGAGATTCAAGGCCAGGTCGCCTGTCGCGATGCCGACATCCCAACCGCGTTCGCGCCATTCCGCGAGCTTGTCGTTCGCGAGCGCGCGCGTCGGCACGGTGAAAATCGCCTGCCCTTTCAGCGACGGATAAAGCAGCTCGAAAATGTAGGTCTTACCCGAACCGGTTGGCGCCTGGACGACGACATCTTTTCCTTCGCGTAATGCGCGCACCGCCTCCTGCTGCCAGAGATCGGGAACGACGAGATTTATTTCGAGGCCGGCCGGCATCCGGCAAAATAATCGTGCCGCGCGAAAGTGCTCCCGCTATCTTATCGCCAATGGAGAAAAGGGCGCGCCGCTCAAAACGAAAAGCGACTTCGCCTCGTCTGCGCGCGCGCGGGAAAGCGTCCGGACGTGCGCAGAAAGCCGCTGGCAATCGCACCCGGGCAGCCGGGCTGCGCGAAAAATCGGGGAGACCGGTTCTGGTTTTTCTGCCGAAGCGTCGCGACAAAGCGACGGTCGAACGGGCACTGAAGCAGGCCGGGGTGCGCGCGGAATTCCTGGAGCGGATGAAACATCTCGCGGCGCAGATCAGCGAGCAGACTGGCGCGGTCCTTCTCGGCGAAGAAGCGTTCGCGGACGCGGCTGTCTCGGAATTGTTGCAACGCTTGCGCGACCAGCCGCCATGGTCCGATCTGCCGTTGCTGGTTGTAACGAACGGTCGCGCCATGCCGCGCCGGCTCCGCGATCTCGCCGGCGCCAGCGCCAACGTCCTGGTTCTTCCCCGCCCGTTGCGGGAGTTCGCGTTGATCAGCGCCCTGCGAGTCAGCCTTCGGGCGCGGCGGAGCCAGTTCGAAGTCCGCGATCTCACCGAAGAACGGGACACTGTTCTCTCCAGCATCAGCGAAGCGTTTTCGGCCCTGGACCGGAATTGGCGTTATACCCACGTGAACGATCGCGTCGCCGAAATGGCGGGATGGCCAAAGGAGAAAATGATCGGCCAGGTGATCTGGGATATTTTTCCGGACGCAGTTGGGACCGAATTTTACGAGAAAGCGCACAAGGTGATGCGCACCGGCGAACCGAGTGAGGGCGAATTCTACTACGCGCCCTGGAAGCGCTGGGTCGAGACGCGGATGTATTCGACCAAGGACGGGATCGTGATTTTCCGCACCGACATCACCGAGCGCAAAAAGCAGGAAGCCCTGGCCCGCGAACGCGAGGCGACCTTGCGCGAAAGCCGGGAACGTTTGCAATTGGCGACGGAAGCGGCCGACATCGGAACGTTCGATTTTTTTCCGAGCACCGGCGAACTCCAATTCTCCGAGCGCAGCCGGCAAATGTTCGGCATTCCGCCGGACGTGAACGTGACTTACGAGACGTATCTGGCCGGCGTTCATCCGGACGATCGGCATATCGTTCATGAAACGGTGGCGCGGGTGCGGCAGCCCGGAAGCAGCGGGCGTTTCGATATTGAGTATCGGACGATCGGAATTGCGGACGGGAAAGAACGCTGGGTGGCGGAACGCGGCCAGGCCCTGCATGATGCTGCCGGACAGGTGACGCGCTTCATCGGCACCATGCTCGAGATCACCGACCGGAAGAACGCCGAGATCCTGTTGCAACGTGCGAAAAATGAAGCGGAGGAAGCGAACCACGCCAAGGACCGGTTCCTGGCCATGCTCTCCCACGAATTGCGGACGCCGCTCACGCCCGTGCTCATGACGATCGCCTCGCTTCGGCGCGAGCCGGATTTGAACGACGATATTCGCCACGACCTCGAAATCCTGCAACGCAACGTCGAATTGGAATCGCTGCTCATCGACGATCTGCTCGACCTGACGCGGATCGCCCACGGAAAACTCGAGCTTCACAACGACGCGGTCGACGTTCACAGCACGCTCGAGCACGCGCTCAGCATTTGCGCCGGCGATCTCATCGGGAAAAAGATCCAGGTGACCCGGCATTTCGACGCGCGCGAACATCATTGCTGGGCGGACCCCGCGCGATTGCAGCAGGTGTTTTGGAACCTGGTGAAGAATTCCGCGAAGTTCACGCCCGAAGGCGGACGAATCGAGATCGCGACTCGAAACGACGAAGCGCACCAGATCATCGTCGAGATCCGCGACAACGGAATCGGGATCGAGCAAGACCTGATGCCGCGAATCTTCGACGCGTTCGAGCAGGGTGGCGGCACGGTGACGAGCAAGTATGGCGGACTCGGGCTCGGCCTCGCCATCTGCAAACGCGTGGTCGATCTCCACCGCGGTACGCTCGAAGCCCAAAGTGAAGGGAGAGGGCGCGGCGCGAAGTTCACTGTCACGCTGAGCGCGATGGAAACGTCGTTGCTCGAAGGGCCGGTCCTGTTCCTCGAGAGCGAGCCGCCAAGCGTGAAACACGTCCAGATTCTTTTTGTCGAGGACCACGAAGATACGGCGCGTGTGCTCGGAAGGATTTTGCGCAATGCCGGATTCGACGTGAGCCATGCGGGAAGCGTCGCTGGCGCGCGCACTCTGGCCGCATCGCGACGGTTCGATTTGTTGATCAGCGATCTCGGCCTGCCCGATGGAAGCGGGCTCGATTTGATGAAAGCGCTCCGCGACGCGCAGAACATCAGCGGCATCGCCTTGAGCGGATTTGGAACCGACGACGACGTGGCCGCGAGCATGGCGGCAGGTTTCTCCGCGCACCTGACCAAGCCCGTCGACTGGGACCGGCTGCGGGCGGAGATCGAAAAGCTCGCGATCGCGAGAGAATCCGCCGCGCGTTCCGCGGCCTAACGACTCCCGAGCAACATTTGTTTGAAGTCGGGCGCGGAGGCGTCGGCCCGCACTTCCACTTTCACGACCTGGCCCGGCGCGTGATAGTTGTGGCAGGTAAGACAATCGCTCGCGACCTTCCCCTTGGGGCTGTGACAGGTGATGCAATTTGCTTTCGCCGGCATCAGCACGTCCGCCGTGTCGCGGCTCTGCATCGCGTGATGGCAATCGTCGCATTTCACGCTCGCATGTTTCGCGTGATTGAAATGCGTCTGCGGCATCCAGCGATCGACCAGGATCGGTTTCGTCACGACAGGCGCGCCGCCAGCCGCGGTCTTTACTTCATGACAGAAAGCGCAGCCGGCAAAATTTCCACGGGTTGGCGCGGCTGTTTGCCGCTGCGGTTTGTAAGGATCGATTTCGAAAAAGACCGCGCGCTCGAATTCGGCGTCGCTCCCGAACTGGGCGCGCAATTGGTTCATCTGCTGCGCGACATACGTTTTCACGTCGCCATAACGTCCGGTGCCTGATTGCTGGCTGCGCGCGAAACCGGCATATTGCGCCGGCAACGTTCGCAAAAATGTCCGGACCAGATTCACGTCGCCGTGCGGCAAACGGAGCTGCGGATTGTTCTTATCGAAGAGCAATGCGTGGCATGCCTGACAGTTCGCCGCGAAACTGATCCGCTCATAAAATCGGCCGCCCGGCTCCGGCTTGTGGCAATAATTGCAATCGAGCTTCTGGCCGTTTACCGGCGGAATGTCGTTGCTGAAGTGACGCTGGTGATTGAACCGCAACACATCGGGATCGCGCGCTTTGTCGCGGATGAGTTGGAATTCCGGATGCGCGTCCGCGAACGACGCAAACACTTGCGTGTAACCGCGCCCCGGCCGCGGCATCTCGAAGACAATCTGCTGGGGCG
The DNA here is from genome assembly GCA_035476555.1 of Chthoniobacterales bacterium. Lineage (GTDB taxonomy): Bacteria > Verrucomicrobiota > Verrucomicrobiia > Chthoniobacterales > UBA10450 > AV80. Next base: position 7,312 of record DATILK010000024.1, read on the forward strand.
GATGCGGGCGCAGATGGAAAACATCGGCCGGCAACGTCGCTCCTTTCTTCGCAGACGCGTCCATGATCGCGCTGTCGTTGTGGCACGATGCGCATTGCAGATCGGCCACGCGTTTCATCGGGCCGGGCCCGAGATGTTCCTGGTGGCAGATCGAGCACGATCGGTTCTCGACCACGTTCGGCTCGTGCAGATCGTATTTTTTGGCGGTGCCGAACGGCGGGTTCTTCTCGTGACAATCCTGGCACCTCAGATCGATCGATTTGAAATCGAGCCCGTGATGGAACCGGTCCTTGATGACGCTCTTGAATTTCGCGAACGTCAGATCGTTGCCCATCGCCGCGTTCTTGTCGTGGCATTGAGTGCAATCCTGCTCGTACTTCGCGTGATGACTGGAAAGTTTTCCTGAGCTGAAAAATTCCTCGTCCGCCTGCCGGCTAAAAATTCGCTTCTGATAAACGAAGATCGCGATGAGCCCGCCAACGATCGCGAGAAAGCTCACGCAAAAACGCGCGACCCGCCACGGATGCTTTCTTTTGTAATAGCCGAGATTGCCTTTGTAGCGCTCCGCGATCTGCTTTTGCGTTCGTCCGGGCGTCGGCATGGCGATTTCAGTAGTAGAACAACGTCACGCAGGCGTGCCAGATGGTGAGCATCACGAGCAAAAAGGAAAAGGGCACGTGGACGAACAGCCAGCCGTGCAACCAGTGGTGCAAACGTACCTGGACATCGAGCATGCGCCGCTCATCGCACCACGCTTGAATTTCTTCGACGCGAGCGCGGTAACCTTCGGCGACGCGTAGTTTCACGAAGCGAAATGTGTCGTCGGAAAAACGCGGATTGTTCAGGCGCATCCGATCGCCGCGACGCGCCTGGAGGTACGGAAGAATTTGCCGCTCGATGAATTCAACGAGCACAGCTTCCGATGCGGGATCAGGTGGCGGCGCAGGTTTTGCGGCCGGTTTTGGCGCAGCGGGAGCCGCCGGTTTCGCAGCAGCCGGAGCGACCGGCTTTGCCGCGGGAGGGGCCGCCGGTTTTGGCGGAGCGGGTGGAGCGACCGGTGGCGATGGCGCGGGTTGATCTCCGGGCGGCACTTCGCTGCGCGGAACTGGAGCGCCCGGTGGATCGCTCTGAACCCGCGCCGTCGGCGTCCCGATTGTTTCCGGCTTCGGCACAACGGGTTTGACTGCTGCATTCGGAACGGATGGCGGTGGCGCGGGCGCGTCGGCTGGCGGCGCGGTCACAACGGGCGCTGCCGTCGGCGCGGAACCCGTCGCCGATTTCGCGCGGGCCACCGGCGTGCTGAGTTCGCCTTTCGTCGAAGCCATCACTGCCGCGGTTGCGGTCGCGGTCTTTGCCGCGCTCGCGACCGGCCCAGCGGCGTCCGCTTTTTTCGGCGGAGCAGGCTCGCCACGGGACGAGTCCGTCCTATTGGCGGACTTAAAGGAATCGCGCATTTTCTCCGCGGCAACGGCGAGCTGCGAACGAATGTGCGGGATTTGTTCGAAAACCGTTTCGGCTGGCAACCGTTCCTTCATCAATCGCGGCACCACGTGTTGAAGGAAGAGTCCGTAAAATCCGCTCACCATTACGATGGCGTAGAGGACCATGAGGAAAGTCGTCATCGGCCCGCCGAGCCGGAACCCGCTGTGGAGAATCACGAGCGGGATGGTGAGAATCGTAAGCCAGATGTGAGCGCGCAACCAGCGTTGCACCGTGCCCACTCGCCAGAGCGGAATTTTTTTTCGCAGACTGAGAAGCACCGCGAAAATAAAGATCGCGAGCGAGATTGATCCGAACCAAAGCCCGAGCGGCGTGCCGCCAACGGTGTGATGCTCGGTCGGCTTTTGGATCAGCGACGGCGGCAGACGAAGCGACGATGGCAGCGTGTTCGGATGAAAATTACCTTCGTAAAGGACGCACGCCGCGATTGTCGCGACGACAACGAAGATGATCCACGGAACGTGCCGCCAATTGTTAATGCGCATCGGTCAGTGCGTGTGATGCGTTTCGTAGCGGCGCGCGGGCGTCCAATCGTCATCGAAGAGCCGGTTCTGCATTTCGAGGGCGTCGCCGAAGAAGCGCTGCGGATCGACCCGCTTTGCAGCGTCGTGCGGACACGCATAGACGCAGCTTGGCACCGATAACTGCGTGCAGAGATCGCACGTGTTCGCCTTGTAAGTTGTCGATTTCTTTTTCTCGATCTTGACGGTCGGGGGAATGTTCGGGTTCGGCGATTTTACTTCCGTCCGGACTTCCTTCGTCACTTCGAGCGGATGCATGTTGATGTTGCCGTAGGGACAAAGCTCCGCGCATTTCCCGCAGCCGATGCACCAATCCTCGATGATGATCTCGAGGTTTTCCTTTCGCCGGATCGAACCGACCGGGCATTGCGTCATGCAAAGCGGATCGCGGCAGGAACGACACGCCGTCGCCACCAAAAAATGGTCGTAGCGCAAACCGTCGCGGAGCAAACGCGAGACGCCGTCGTGCGCTTTGGCGCAGGCTTGGACGCACGCGTCGCAGCGCGTGCAATTGTCGAGATCGATGAGCAACAGGTTCTGCGCTTCGAATAATCCCTGGTTTAGATAATCGTCGAGCCGCAGACCGGGCGGCGCGATCCGGCTCTGCTTTGCCGCCATTCGCGCGTCAGCCACCGGCTCGAGCTGGGCGCGAACCCCCGGAAATCTTTCCAGCATCAAATTGAATTCGGCGCCGGGAACCTTGACGACGTCGACCGCATCGAGCGCGGCGCAGGTCGCGATCCGTTTGATCGAGCGGAGCAATCCGACCTCGCCGAAATATTCGCCACGGCTCAAATACGTCCGAACCATTTCGCCGCCGGGCATGGCTTGCGACACGCGCACCATGCCGGAACGAATGAGATAAAACGCGTCGGCTTCCTCGCCTTCCTTGCAGATGACGTCGTTCTGATTGTAGGAAACGAGTTCGACTTTCTCCTTCAGATATTTCAGGAACTCGTCGCCGACGCTCGCGAAAAGCGGGACGCTGCGGAGATGCGTTTCGAGCGAGCGCTGCCGATATTTTTCGTCCATTTGCACCTTGAACGAAGTGCCTTTGAACGTCGGCGCCTTGAGTGCTTTCGACATCGACTTCGACGCTTCCGAGATCTGGCGCGTCCCGACGAGCATGTCGAGGATCACGCGAAGCATTTCGACCATCATGCACTCCTCGCGCGCGATCACCGTCGCGGACCGCGGCTGAAACGTGCGGCAGGTCATTTCGCCAAACAGTTCGCCAGGCCC
>DATILK010000025.1:0-2700 GCA_035476555.1 Chthoniobacterales bacterium
GCTCCACCCGTTTTTCCGCGGACGCTTCTCACCAGCTCAAAACGCCGGTAACGGTTTTGCGGGTCGGCATTGAGGAACTATTGCGCCGGGAAAATCTCGCGCCGGACATTTACGATGAGCTTTCCGCGCTTCATCACCAAACCTATCGTCTCACCGGCGTGATCGACGATCTTCTGCTGCTTTCGCGGATGGACGCCGGCCGGCTCAAGATCGATTTCGGTGCGGTCAATCTGACCGAGCTCATCAACGAATGGCTCGACGACCTGAACGCGCTGCCCGATCCACTGGGTCTCGACGTGAAAGCGCATCTGCCTTCCACGCTCTACATCGCAGGCGAACGGCGCTACACTTCGCTCGTTCTGCAAAATCTCCTCGAGAACGCGCGCAAGTACAACCGCCCCGGCGGCCGCATTCACGTCACCGCGCGCGAGGAAGAAGGTTCGATTTACCTGACGGTCGGGAACAGCGGGCCGCCAATTCCGGCGGAGATGCAGCCCCACATTTTCGAGCGGTTCTCGCGCGGCGCCAACGGCGAGACGGTTGCCGGCCATGGCATCGGCTTGAATCTCGCCCGCGAGCTCGTCCGGCTCCACGGCGGTGATCTGAATCTTGTTTCGTCCGATGTGGAATGGACCGAATTCGAAGTGCGTTTCCGCCCCGCGCACGATCTTGCCGTTAATGGCGAGCGGCCCGTATGAAAATCTGTCGCGCGTTTCTCATCGCCGGCTTCACCGTCTCGACCGCATTCGGACAGGATTTTCTGGATCGACTCGATGAATCGCTCACGTTCGCGAACTCTAACAATAACATCCGGGCCCGCGTCAGCGGCACGCTCGATCTCGAGGGCTATGCGTTTGATGGGTCGGCGCCGGGATTGATCCGGACCACGAGCGACGCGCTTTTTGATCCGCGGTTGAGTTTGTTCGTCGACGCCCAGCTCGGGCCGGCCGTTTATGTTTTCACGCAAACGCGCGTCGATCGCGGTTTCGATCCGACAGATCACGGCGCCCAGGTTCGGCTGGACGAATACGCGGTTCGCATCACGCCGTGGGAAGACGGCCGGTTCAATCTCCAAGCCGGCCAATTTTCCACCGTCGTTGGCAACTGGGTGCCGCGCCATCTTTCCTGGGAAAATCCGTTTATCAACGCGCCGCTTCCCTACGAAAACATCACCGCCATCGAAGATAAATCCGCGCCGCGCTACAGCCCTCTGAGCGTTGGAATCCCTTCGGACAAATACGAATACAATCCCGTGATCTGGGGACCCAATTATGCGACCGGCCTTTCGATCGCGGGACGGATCGGAAAATTCGATTACGCGGCCGAGGTCAAGAACGCGTCACTTTCTTCGCGGCCGGAATCGTGGCCCATCACGCAAACGGATTTCGACAATCCCACCGTCAGCGGTCGGCTCGGTTTTCGGCCTAACGAGATGTGGACGTTTGGATTTTCCGCGAGCGACGGCGCCTATTTCCGGCCCGAAGCGATGCGGACCCTGCCGATTGGGCGCGACATCGGTGATTACCACGAACGCGTCCTCGGACAGGACATCGGCTTCGCCTGGCATCACTGGCAATTGTGGGCGGAATTTTTCGAGGCCCGTTTCGAGATCTCTGGTTTCAGCGACGGCGATACGTTCGCCTATTACCTCGAGGCGAAATACAAATTCACGCCGCAATTTTTCGGCGCGATTCGATGGAACCAGCAGTTCTTCGGCGACGTGACCGACCGTTATGGCAACACCGCGCCGTGGGGCCGCGATCTTTGGCGCGCGGACCTTGCGGCCACTTATCGTTTTACCGCGCACACCCAGCTGAAAGTTCAGTACAGTTTACAGCGCGATAATTATGGCCTTCGCGATGTGACGCACATGTTGGCCGCGCAATTCACAGTGCGGTTTTAGCTTCACGCGCAAAACGAAATCCGCTGAGCGCAACGGGCGGAAGATTCTTCGAGAGCCCGAGATACTGAAACCGCGTTCCGAGGAATTCGGGATGAAGCAAAGTCTGCAAAGCGCGCCGTTCGTTTTCACCGGGCGAATACTTCGCGAGCAACCCAGTAATGAAATGATGCTGATCGGTGAATCCGATCAGATTCAATCCGGACCGCTCGGCGCCTTCGGCAATGCTCGTCCAATCGACGTGCGCAGTGATATCGACGTGGCCAACGTCATTCAACGGCGATGACGCGCGGCGATGCTTCGCGAACGACTGCAACGTTCCGACGGTTCTCTCCGGCGCATAAAATTCCAGGCGCGGATATCCATAATCGACGGTCAGAACGAAACCGTGCCTCAATTTGTTGGCGATATCTTCGATCCACTGCAAAGCCGCGAGGTTCACTTCGGTTTCGTAAATGCCGTCGTCGTTTCGCGGAACCTTTTGCAGCTGCGAGCGCAGTTCTGCGTCCGCGATCGGCATGGTTACGAAAGCAAAACCGTCGCCGGAATCCGCGACGAATTTTTCCTGCCAGTCGCCGCCGCTCTCGTAGCGGACTAGTCGCACCCGCATCGAGTCGATCAACTCATTGGAAAAGTGGACGCCGGAAAACGGCTCCAGATCGTTCACGAATTTGCGCCAGCTTATTTTGTCGGCGAATCCACTCAGCGTTTCTTTTTGTCGCGCCTCCAAAACCGGGAACGGCTCGATAATGCAATAGCGCAGCGGCGCGGGAAAATCTTGCATTGCCGTCAGGACGTCG
>DATILK010000026.1:0-1770 GCA_035476555.1 Chthoniobacterales bacterium
ACGGCCGTCCCGATAGCGCCGGTGTTCCCGCGGAATTCGCGGCGCTGACTATTTCGGTTCCGTTCAACGACATCGCCGCCGTCCGCGCCGCATTCCGCGAAAATCAAAAACAAATCGCCGCCATTATTCTCGAACCGATTCCCGCCAATGCCGGACTCTATTTTCCTGGCGAAAATTTCCTTCAGCAATTGCGCGACGAATGCAGTCGCCACGGCGCGCTCCTGATTTTCGACGAGGTCATGACAGGATTTCGCGTCGCGCGCGGCGGGGCGCAGGAGATATACGGAATCCGTCCGGACCTGACGGCGCTTGGGAAAGTGATCGGCGGCGGTTTGCCGGTCGGCGCTTTCGGCGGCCGCGCCGAAATCATGGATCAGCTTTCGCCGCTCGGTCCGGTTTACCAAGCTGGCACGCTCTCGGGAAATCCGCTCGCGATGGCCGCTGGTCTGGCGCAATTGCGCGAGCTGGAACGCATCGATGGCTGGAGCGCGTTGGGAAAAACCGGGGCACGCTTCGAAGAATTGACGCGGGAGACGCTCCGGGATTTGAAACTCAAGTGGGTCTTTCACCGGATCGGTTCCATGTTCTGCCTATTCTTCACGACGGAGCCGGTGACCGATTTGGCGAGCGCGAAACGGAGTGATCCGGAAAAGTTCGCGCGTTTCTTCAAGGCCGGTCTCGATCGCAGCGTTTATTTCGCGCCCTCGCAATTCGAGACGGGATTCCTTTCCACCGCCCATTCGATCGACGACGTGGAGCGCACGGCATCCGTTGTGCGCGATGCTCTTCTGTAGCCGCTTCGCTGTGCGAAGCGTGAGAGCGTTGTGCGCCGCGCGTTTGCCTTGTTGTAGCGACGGCGCTCTGTCGCCGTAAAAACGCCCCGCTGCCCCTCAACGCTGGTTACGCCGACAGAGCGGCGTCGCTACAACAAGGCCACTGCTTGAAAACCTTTGCTTCGCTGCGCGCCTTAGTCTATCCAAGCTCCGCTGTGACTTCGACGTTCTCGGGTCCCATTCGCGCCGCTGCGAAATTCTTCCTCGAAGGCGACCGGAAGTTTTTCGTCAAGGGCGTGACCTATGGGCCATTTCGGCCGGACAACGCCGGCCATTATCTCGGCACGCCCGAACAGGCGGCGCGCGATCTCGCTCAGATGCGCGAGATCGGCTTGAACGTCGTCCGCATTTACCACACGCCGCCGCGGTGGTTTCTCGACGCCTGCGCCGCCGCCGGCATGCGCGCCCTCATCACTTTGCCGTGGGAAAAGCACATCGAGTTTCTGGCCCGCAAAAAATTGCGCGACAAAATCGCTGGCATTGTGCGCACGTCGGTCGCGGCGAATCGCGGGCATCCCGCGATCTTCGGTTATTTGGTCGGCAACGAAATCTCGAGCACGATGATTCGCTGGCTAGGCGTCCGGCGGGTGACCGAATTCGTCGAGCACCTCATCCGGATCGGGCGCGAAACCGATCCGAACGTTCTCTTTTCCTACGCCAGTTATCCGCCAACGGAATTCCTCCTTCCGCAGAACAGCGACTTCTCGTGCTTCAACGTTTACCTGCATGACCAGGACGCGTTCGAGCGTTACCTCCTCCGGCTCCAAAATCTTTCCGAAGATCGCCCCCTCATCCTCGGCGAATTCGGAATGGACACGATCCGCCACTCGCAGGACGAGCAGGCCGAAATGCTCGGCTGGCACATTGACAGCGTGGTGAAATGCGGTCTGGCCGGAACGATTCTTTTCACCTGGACGGACGAATGGTTTACGGGCGG
>DATILK010000027.1:0-2565 GCA_035476555.1 Chthoniobacterales bacterium
TCGAGAGCGCGCAACCGCTTGCTGTAGCCAACAGCGGCCAGGGCCGACGACTCAACCGGCGTGCGTTTGATGTGGGAGACGATTCCGGTTCGCTCGATCGGATCGGCGGCGGCGCTGGCGGCCGCGAAAAGAAGAATCGCCAACGCAATGGGGGGAAACCGCCGCATGCCGTGGTTGTAACTCGGCGATGCACCGCCGGTCGAGAAATTATTTTCCGAGCGGCGTCGTTACTTCCGTTCCGGCGGGCGGAGTAAACTCGAAGGTGGAAGTGGGAATCGCGGTGCGGGTTTCGTTCGAATACGCGGTCACGATGCGATCGCCATTCGGCTGCACCATCTCGGTGCGCGTGACTTGCAACTCGTTATTCATTTTGATCGAGAACGTTTGGAGAAACCTTTTCATCGACGGATTGCGCGGCAGCAGTTGGAGCTGGTAGCCGTCTGCCTCTTTCGTTCCCGAAATGTGATACGTGGTCTCGACGTTTTCCAGATTCAGGCTCGCGGTGATGGCATTGATTCCGGCATCGAGCGGCGAATGTTTGCCTAACGTGTAGTGCTCGGCCGACTGGAATTTCGGATAATAAATCCAGAGCTGCTGGCCATCGCTCACGGTGATGCTGGGCGAATTGCCTTTCGCTTCCCGCCGAAACTTGTTCGGACTCTGGAACCAGATTTTCCCGGAGCTAACGATCGGTTTGTTCAGCATCTTGACGTTTTTCTCTTCCTGGAAATCCGCCTGAAGCTGCGGCGCGCCCGCGCGTTTCTCGCGAATCCGACCGAGAAGCGTTTTCAAATCGGCGGGAGAAAGCGGCTCCGCGCGGAGCAGAGGGAGTAAGAGCAAAAGGAAGAGTGAGACAAAAAGAAATCGTTTAAACATTTTCAGGTTCTTTGACGAACGACTGCAGAGATTCTTCGCGCCAGGACTTCGGTTCAGCCGCAGCCGCTGCCGGCAAAGTGAAGAAGATCGTCGCGGCCAGACTCCAAAACAAGCCCAGAGCGCAGGCGTAACCGAGACCAGCGAGAGTCGGATTGTTGGCCGCGCCGAGCGAACCGAAGCCGCAGATCGCGGTCAATCCGGCGAGGATCACCGGCTTCACTACTCCGGCGACGTCGTGATCGAGCTGTCGCGCCTTTTGCCAGACGAGCAACACGTAGATGCCGTAATCGACGCCGATCGCCAGGACGAGACGGAACGCGAGCACGTTCAACAAGTTCAGCGGGACCTGGAGAAGTTTCATCGAAGCGATCATCGCGCAGACCGCCATGGCGAGAGTGGCGACCTGGATGAGCCAAAGGCGCCAATCGCGATAGAGCAACGCGAGCAACGTGGCGTCGAACAGCGCCATCAAACCGCTGATCAAAATCAATTGGCGATGCGACCACGGCACGAGGTCGGTGAGCGTGAAACTCCAACCGGACAGCGCGATCGGCACTCCCGGCACCGGCAATTCGCGGCGCAACATTTCCTTTTGTTCCTGGGTTTGCAACGGTTCGTTCGTCGTGACGAAGCCGGTGGTGAGCAGCGGGTCGTGCGCGAAATAGCGATCGATCAGGAACCACCAGCCGGAAGTTTGCGGCAGAACTTCGCGCCAGTCGGGCAAACGCGTCGCCGGATTTGCCGCGTCTCGGAGTTCATCGAGAAGTTTGAAGGCGGACGCGAAAGTCTCCAGGCTAAATCCTTCCGCGCCGAGCGAGATCTCGATTGCCTGCCGCGCCGCGGCGAAATCGACCGCGGCCAATTTCTGGCGATTTACTTCCAGCCGTCGCGGCGAAAGCGCGAGAGCGGCCGGCGTCGAAAACCCTTTTATTTTTCCCGCAGCTTGAACTTCGCGCCAGCGAGGTTCGACTTTCTGCCAGTAATCGTGGAGTTGCTGGGCGTTCTCCGCTTTCACCATGCCGATGACCGGTTCCCAGCGCGTCGGCATTTTTTCCATGATCGTTTTGAGCGCGTACCCGGCATCGCTCCGTTTCGGTTCCATCGAATGAGTGCTGGCGTCGAAGATAAGCGGCGGCTTGGGCACGACCGCCACCGCGGTTAGCAATAAAAGGAGCGGCGCCGAAATCCACAGCACCCGCCCGGGATGAAGCACGGCCCAGCGCACATAGCGTTTCACGAGTGTAAACATCCAATCGTGGCCGGGCGCGGGAGTTTTGCGCGGTAGAAACAGGAAGAAAACGGTCAGCATGAAAATGCCGGCGAACGCAATCCCGAGCGCGATGAGGACACCGAGCTGAGTGAAACCGCGAGAGCCGGCAAGCATCAAAGCCATAAAACCCACGGCGGTCGTGAGCGCGCCGAAGAAGATCGCTTTGCCGAGTCCTTTCACAGCGTCGCCCACGGCGGCCGGATGACCTTCGCCGTCATCGCGAGCCTGTTGGTAGCGACCGAAAACAAGAATCGCGAAATCCACTCCGAGGCCGATCAGGATCGCGCAAAAGCCGACGGTCACCATGTTGAGTTCGCCAAAAATCAGGAGCCCCGCGGCGAGCGCGACAAGGCAGCAAAGAAGCAGCGAAATTCCCATTCCCAAAAGCGGCAGCCACCGTCGAAAGCCCGCGTAGAAAA
>DATILK010000028.1:0-3399 GCA_035476555.1 Chthoniobacterales bacterium
ATCGTGGCGCGCCTCTTTTTCTCCCAGTACTCATCCCAGAGGTAGCGATCGAGGAGCGCGACGAAGAACGCCGTGCTCAGAAGGAAGAGAACGGCGCCGACGTGATTGCGCCAATCGGCCTGGACGCCGTAAAACCACATCGCCGCGTAAAACGCGAGGGTCAGGCAGAAAAGTTGAAAGAGAATTCCGAGCGGGACGCGAGCCTTGCGCTTCAGGAGACGGCCGATCGTGAGCGCAACGAAATAGGTCGCGATGAAAACGATCATCGTGACGAGTGCTTTCTGCGACTGGACGAATTGCATCATCGGTAGCGGCAGAATATCAGGGAGCTGGCTCTAGGGACAAGCGCGACCGTTTCTTACAGCGCGGCTATCTAGGGTAGGGGCGATTGACCCAATCGCCCGGGCGGTTGCGGTGAACCGCCCCTACCTTGCAAGAATCAGACTCGCGGCGCGATGACGAGCCAGGCCCAGCCGGCGAGAAAACAAAGTCCGCCGAGCGGTGTGATTGCGCCGAGCCAGCGCGCGTCTGTCAACGCCATCGCATAAAGGCTGCCGCTGAAAAGAACGATGCCGGCTACTAGAAGAAAATAGCTGGCGCGGTTATTCGTCCCGAAAAATGCCAGCGCGACCAGCGCGATAGCGTGCAGGAAATGATAGAGTACGGCCTTGTTCCAAACTTCCAGCATCTCGACCGACAACTTCGTTTTCAACGCGTGAGCGCCAAATGCACCGAGCGCGACCGCCAAAAAACAAAGGCCCGCAGCGACACGGATAATGCCGAGCCGGTTCATTTGCCTCCGAAAAATTTCCGAAACGATTGGAAAAGCCGGCCGGGCAGGGTGGTCGCCTTTTGTCCGAGGTCCTGCAATTTTTGGGCGAACTGCGTCTGAGTTCCGCCGTGAATTTCGCACGCGACCGTGGGCACCTTGTCGTCCGGCAACGCGATCTCATAGGCTGTTCCCGCCGCGTTGCATCCCGTGGTCGCCAGATGATTCGAGATCGAACACACGGCGACATTGGCCAGCGGCATCGTGGGCTCGAGCGGTTTTGCCGGATAACGCTGCGCCGCTTTCATCATCACCTGCGTCCAGACCGGCAAGGCCAGGGCGGCGCCGTAACCGTGCGCCACGATCGTTTGCGGTTGATCGAATCCGACCCAGACGCCGCAGGTAATCGCGCTCGTGTAGCCGACGAACCACGCATCCTTGTAATCGTTCGTCGTCCCGGTCTTTCCCGCCGCCGGAAGTTTGAAACCTAACGACTTCGCGCTCGCCGCCGTTCCACTCACCAGCACCTGCTCCATGAGCTGCGAGGTCATCCAGGCTGCGCTCGGGTCTAACGCCGGCACGCTCACGTGCGCGGCGCGATAAATCGGATTGTGATCCGAGTCGTCGATCCGCTCGATGATGTAAGCTTGCTTGCGAGTCCCGGCGTTCGGAAAAACGGTGTAAGCCGCGGTGAGATCTTTCAGGTCGGTCTCGAATGAGCCGATGTAAATCGCCGGGCCGTGCGGAACGTTTTGGCTGAGGCCGAGGGTCATTGCAATTTTCTGGACGTTATCGAGCCCCGCGATCTCGCCAACGCGAACGCTCATCGTGTTGCGCGAATGAATCAGCCCGTAGGAGACGGGCTGAACGCCGCCATAGGTCCCGTCTGAATTTCCCGGCGTCCAGTTTCCGGCGCCCTGGATTTCGCCGGGCTCGATCGGCCCGTCGCTGACGGCGGCGCCCGGCAGAAGTCCGTGGGCAAACGCGACCGTGTAAACGAACGGCTTGAACGAAGAACCGATCTGGCGGTTCGCCGGCGCGAGCGCGCGATTGAATTTGCTCTGCGCGTAATCGCGGCCGCCGACGAGCGCGCGAATTCCGCCGCTCTCGTTATCGATCGCGACGAGCGCACCCTGGAGATACGGCATCGATGAATCTTCGCCTTCCTCCGGCGGCCGATAATTCGCCTTGAGCGGATGTTTGAAGCCGGCTTGATGCTCGATCTTGGCGAGCTGCGTTTCCATCGCTTGCGTCGCAGCATTCTGCACCGTCGGATCGAGCGTCGTGTAAATGAAGAGCCCGCCGTCATCGATTTGCTCCGGCGTCAGCAGCAGATTCAAATCGCGCTGGACCGCGTCCATCGCGTAATTTTCCTGGATCAGCGGCATTCGCTTCGGATGGGCGTTGACCTTGGCGAGCTTTGCTTCCTGCGCCTGGGACGCGCTGATTTTCTTAAGCTCGACGAGCCGATCCAGAACCGTGTCGCGCTGCGTCGCCGCGCCTTCCGGGTTTCTCAATGGCGAAAAACGATTCGGGCTCCGGATCAATCCCGCCAATGTCGCCGACTCCGACAAATTCAATTTCGCCGCGTCTTTGCCAAAGTAAGCAAGTGAAGCGGTCTGCACGCCGTAACAACCGGCGCCGAAATAAATCCGGTTCACGTAAAGCTCGAGGATTTGCTGCTTGGTGAAATCCTTCTCGATTCTTAACGCCACCATCGCTTCCAGAACTTTCCGGCTCAAGGTGCGGCCGCCGAGCGGCAGACTGTTACGGGCGAGCTGCTGGGTAATGCTGCTCGCGCCTTCCTTGGCCGAGCCGCTCATGATGTCGCGCACCAGCGCACGCGCGATCCCGCGCCAGTCGATTCCGCCGTGCTCGAAAAACCGCGTGTCTTCTCGCGCGAGCAGCGAGTCGATAAAATACGGCGAGACTTCGTTGAGCGCGACCTTCACGCGATTCGCGCCCGCGAGCCGGCTGTAGATTTTGCCATCGACATCGAACACGGTGTTCCGCTCCGGCATGTCGCCGACTTTTTTCAGATCGTAAGTCTGCGCCCAAACCGCATAGAAAAAGAGAACGCCGAAAATGAGAACGATCGGCAACCCCAGAAGCGCGAGCTTCCAGGGAATGCGAAGGCGCGTCCGGCTTTTTTTTCGGGCGGGTGCGCGGGCGAGGAGCTTCATCGTTAAAGGCTAATCGTTAAGTGGCCAATCGATTTGACCAATTCACCGGCTTAACGTTTCAACCTTTTAACGAATCGATCAAAGCCGCATCTGCACCGCGCTGTCGTGCTGTTCGTGGGCGCAGGGAGCGTTGGTCGGCACGCCGGTGTCGGCCGCATTCGCTTGGACCAATTTGTTTTCGATCAAATATTCCTCGACCTCGTCGCCGCTCACGTCAGCCAGCATTTTGTCGTTGATCTCGACGCACGGCGAAAGCGGCTGGCCGGTTTTGGTTTCCATTTCCCAGCGGAAAGCCGGGTTCTGGATGATATCTTTTTCGGTGTAAGGAAGATTGTATTTGGCGAGCACGGCGCGGACGCCATTGCTCCAGCCACAGGTGGTCTTGAGGTAAGCAGTGATCTTGGGCGTATCCATGCCGGGAATCTAGCATGCGCGACGCGGTTTGCA
>DATILK010000029.1:0-3985 GCA_035476555.1 Chthoniobacterales bacterium
TTTAACGGAGACCGTCGAATCGCCGATCGAAATCACGATCGATCCCCCGGCGGGCGTATAGTGCACGGCGTTTTCGACGAGGTTGGTTACCGCGCGGCTGAACAACATTTCATCGGCCATGAACGTGCCTTCGCCCTCGCAACGAATCGTCAGGTTTTGCTCCTCGGCAATCGGCTCGAAAAACGCCGCGATTTTCTCGACCACGGCGCGGCCATTAAAGGAAATCCGTTGGAGATAACCTTCCGCTGCTTCGGTCCGCGCCAGGAAAAGCAAGTTGTCGACGATCTGGCCCAGGTGCTGGCACTCGGCGATGGTCGATTCAATTACTTCGCGATACTCCTCTGCAGAACGCGAACGCGTCAGTGCGACTTCGGCTTCGCCGCGAATATTTCCGACAGGCGTGCGGAGTTCATGCGCGATGTCCGCCGAGAATTGCGATAGCCTAACGAATGAATCTTCGAGTCGCGCCAGCATGTCGTCGAAGGCGACGGCGAGCGGCTGAAGTTCGCGCGGCCAGCCGACCGCGGCGACGCGCTCATGCAGTTGCTGTGGGCCGACGCGTTTTAGCGCGCGGGTCATCTCTTTCAGGGGGCGCAGGCCGCGCTTCGTTACGCTCCAGGCAATGATGGCAGATGCAGCGACCGCGAGCGCGAGAACCGCGGCCAGCAGCATCGCGAATTGTTTCATGAACGAATCGTCGGCCGTCCGATCCTGCGCGACCTGGACGGTGAAACGGTCGGTCGCGGTTTGCTCTTCGCTCGTAATGAGCGAAAACAAACGGCCGCTGCTGTGAAAATCTTTCGGCGTTTTCGCGTCGGCAAAAACGGCAGTGGGCAGGAGCGCGGTCATTCCCGGCGTTTCCGCGGTGACGCGCTTGGTCGAATCGATAATGCGTACCCAATAGGCGGCACGCTCGCCGGCCCGGACGCTTTTCAATTCCTCGGTCACGACATTAATGCCGCCCGGCGCGCTTAAGTCGGCTCGGACGGCGGCGACCTTGTCGGCCAACACTTCATTGTCCTCCTCGAACGCGTGCCGGACGACGATCCAGTAAAGTGCGCCCAGGCCGCACGAGAGAAGGAACGCCCCGGCTAGCGTGAAGAGCAGGACGAGCTGCGACGCGATCGAGCGCGGTTCAGCCGGCTTTGAGGACATAACCCGCGCCGCGCACGGTGTGGATGAGCTTGGGCTGGAATGGATCGTCCACTTTCGCCCGCAACCGCCGCACCATTACGTCCACGACGTTCGTGTTCGTGGCGAAATTGATGTCCCAAACATGCGACGCGATCTCGGCCCGGGAAATGACCTGGCCCGCGGAACTGACCAGATGCGCGAGGAGAAGAAATTCTTTCGCGGTCAGATTAAGCGCGTTGCCGGCGCGTTTCGCCTTGTGCCGGCGCGTGTCGATCTCCAGGTCGCGGATCCGAAGGATGTCCGGTTGATGGCTCGGCGCGCGTCGCAGCAGAGAATGAACGCGGGCCAGCAGCTCCGAGAAAGCGAATGGCTTCACCAGATAATCGTCGGCGCCGAGCTCGAGGCCTTTCACGCGATCGCGGATACTGTCGCGCGCGGTCAAAAAAAGAATCGGCGTGCGCATCCCGCTTTTCCGAAGCTCCGCCACCACGGCCCAGCCATCCTTGTTCGGCAACATCACGTCGACGATGAGCAGGTTGAATTTCTTCGTCCGCGCCAGATCGAGGCCGCTCTCGCCGTCGTGCGCGATCTCGACCTCGAGATCATCTTCCCGGAGACCTTTCGCCAGAAACGCCGCCGTCTTTTTTTTGTCCTCGATCAGCAGAATGCGCACAGGAGGCACTATAGAATCGCTCAATTGGTTTGCCAGCCGCGAGATAGCGGCTCAAGATCGGCGCATGAGCACGACCTCGACTGAGTACGCGCATCCCGAGGCGCTGGTGGATGCCGATTGGCTGGAAAAACATCTGACAGACGACGGGGTCCGCATCGTCGAGTCGAATGAAGACATTTTGCTTTACGATACCGGCCACATTCCCGGCGCGGTCCACATCGATTGGCGCACCGATCTTCAGGACGCTGTGATCCGCGATTACATTTCGCCGGATAAATTCGCGGAGCTCTGCAGCCGCAACGGCATCACGCCCGACACGACCTGCATCTTTTACGGCGACAAGGCGAACTGGTGGGCTTGCTACGCGCTCTGGGCTTTCCGGTTGTTCGGACACGAAAAAGTCAAAATCCTCAACGGCGGTCGCGACAAATGGAAAGCCGAAGGCCGCCCGATGACGCGCGAGATTCCAAAATATCCGGCCACGAATTATCCCGTGCCGGCGCGTCGATTCGACAAGGAGATCCGCGCGTTTGCCGACGAAGCGCTGGCGCAGAGCAAGGCCGGCAAGCCGCTCATCGATGTGCGTTCGCCCGGCGAATTCAAAGGCGAAATCACCCACATGCCGGAATATCCGCAGGAAGGCGTGCTCCGCGGCGGCCATATTCCCGGTGCGAAAAGTGTCCCATGGAAAACGGCGACCAACGAAGACAGCACCTTTAAGTCGGCGCCCGAGCTGGCAAAAATTTATTTGGAAGGATGCGGATTGAGACCGGGAACGGACACGGTGGTTTACTGCCGCATCGGCGAACGCTCGAGCCACACCTGGTTTGTCCTCACCTATCTGCTCGGACTCGACAACGTCCGGAACTACGACGGCTCGTGGACGGAGTGGGGGAACAAGGTTGGCGCGCCAATCGAGCGCGGCTAGAATTTCCCAGGAATGGGAACGTATCCGCCGAAACTCGAAGCCATCATCAATCTCTTTGAATCGCTGCCCGAAGTAGAGCGGCGCGAGACGCTCGTTTCCTACGCGGACAACGCGAAGAAACAGGAACCGCGGCCCGGCGAGAAGTTCACGCTCGAGGATATTCGCAAAGATGAAGAGTGTGCGGATACGGTCGGCGTTTATCTCCAGGTAGACGACGAGGGCAAAGCGCATTTTCGAATGACGCTCGGTCCCGAAGTGCAAACCCTCACCCGCGCCATGACTGCGATTCTTTGCAAAGGACTCGATGGCCGGACGCCGCAGGAGATTCTCGATTTGCCGAGCGATTTCGTGACGCGGATCGTCGGCAGCGAGCTGGTTCGGGTCCGGAGCCAGACGATTTACTACGTGCTCTCGCGGATCAAAGGCATCTGCAAAGTTTACCTCGACCGGCAACGACTGGCGGAATCGCAGGTTGCGTAGCCGTCGCGGAGCTATCGGTTGCTATAGTTGCGAAAGAGACGAAGGTGTCCGCGGTCATCTTCCGCTCCTTCGTCGAAACTCGGCGCCGTTCGGCTGCTGATAAGGAATCTGAACCAAACCACGCGGCTAACACCATTATGCAATCCACTCTTCTCAGCCGCGCCTCGGTCGTCGTTCCCAGCGCGCATCTTCTCGTTAACATGGTTCGCCTGCGCGTCCGGCAATTGATGCGCGGCCATCGGCCCTTGATCCTGGCTCCGCCCGGAATGGGTTTCGCGGATCTGGCCTTGAGCGAAATCATCGCCGGCAAGACGACCTACGAAAAAGCACCCGGAATCATCCCCGATAATTCTTTTGTCCCGCTGACTCGGTTTTCCACCGATCCTATCGTAAAGAAAGCCGCCTGATTTCATGGCAAACCATTCCGCTTTCACCCGCCGCACGCCGGACATCATGACCGAGGAGCTTTGCGCGATCTTATCGCAGAAGCTCTCGTTCGAATTCAAACCGCTCTACGATTTGGTCTACGCGAATCTCCACGCTCGAAACGCGGCCAGCGGTGGCGACGAGATGCTTCGCCTCCGGGCCTACGAGAAACTGCAAAATCTCGTTCACGACGGAATGGTGACGAAGAGCGCCGACAAGAAATATCGAGGCCGGCCTGCCGCGCTTTCCCTGGTGAAAACGCGTTTGGAAGAGTGGCGCGAGGCGGCGAAGCAACGCGCTATCGCTTTTCGAGCTCGGTGATCGGCGGACGTTTGTGCGCTTCT
>DATILK010000030.1:0-3965 GCA_035476555.1 Chthoniobacterales bacterium
AGAACTTCATCGAAGGTTGCGCGCGCACCAACAACATCCCGGAGAAGAAAGCCAACGCGATTTTCGATTTGCTCGAGAAATTTGCCGGTTACGGATTCAACAAGAGCCACAGCGCGGCCTATGGGCTGATCAGCTATCAGACCGCGTATCTGAAGGCGAATTACCCGGTCGAATTCATGGCCGGGTTGCTCAGCAGTCCGGCCATGAACTCGACCGGGTAATTCGCCTTCAGATGCGCGGTCTGATAACTGATCAAACCATAAGCCGCGCTGTGGCTCTTGTTGAAACCGTACCCAGCAAATTTCTCCAGCAAATCGAAGATCGAGTTCGCCTTCTTTTCCGGGATCTTGTTTTCGCGCGCGCAACCTTCGATGAAATTCGCGCGCTCCTTCGCCATCTTCTCCTTGTCCTTCTTCCCCATCGCGCGCCGGAGAAGATCGGCTTGGCCTAACGAGTAGCCGGCCAGCCGGCTCGCCGCCGCCATGACCTGCTCCTGGTAAATCATGACGCCGTAGGTGTCGGCGCAGACTTCCTCGAGCAGCGGATGTTCGTAACGAATCTTCGCGAGACCTTTCTTCCGCTTGATGTAATCCGGAATCAGATCCATCGGGCCCGGCCGATAAAGAGCGCTCAAGGCGATGATGTCGTCGATGGATTTAAAATCGAACTGTTTGCAAAAGCCGGTCATGCCGCCTTCCAATTGGAAGATGCCGATCGTTTCCGCGCGATTGAGCAACGCGAACGTCGCGGAATCGTCGAGCGGAACATCCGCGAGCGAAAAATCTGGGATGCGTTTCCGGATCAACTCCTCGGCATCATGCAGCACGGTCAACGTCCGCAGTCCGAGAAAATCCATCTTGAGCAACCCGAGATCGTTCAGCGGCCCCATCGGATATTGCGTGATGACTTCTTTCTCTTTCGGATCGCGACGCAGCGGGACGTATTCGGAAAGGTCGCGGTCGCCGATTACGATGCCGGCAGCGTGGACGCCGAAATTGCGCGAGCGACCTTCGAGCAAAAGCGCATGATCCCACAGCTGACGTGTTGCCGGCTCCGTCTCGATCGCGCGACGCAGCTCGGGATTTGCGAGAGCGGATTCCGTGAGCGTGATGTTCTGTTGTCCCGGCCCGCTTGGGATCATGCGCGCCAGCCGGTCGGCTTCGCCGTAGGAAAGACCGATGACGCGGCCGACGTCGCGGACCGCGCTTTTCGCGTTCATTTTGTTGAACGTCACAATCTGCGAAACGCGGCGATCGCCGTACTTCTGACGGACGTATTCCAGGACTTCGCCGCGCCGGTCCTTGCAAAAGTCGACGTCGATATCGGGCGGCGAAACGCGTTCCGGATTCAAAAAACGCTCGAAGATCAAACCGAACTTCAACGGATCGATATCGGTGATTCCCAAAACGTAAGCGACGAGCGAGCCGGCGGCGGAACCACGACCTGGTCCGACAGGAATGCCGCGTTGCTTGGCGAAATGAATGAAGTCCCAGACGATCAGAAAATAGCTCACGAAGCCCGTCCGTTCGAGAATGTCGACTTCGTAATCGAGCCGCTTGATCAACTCGGAATCCGTCCCGGCGCGCTCGCCGAAGCGTTCGTGCAAACCTTTGTAACAAAGCTCGCGCAAGTAAGCCTCGCGGGTCTTGCCCTCGGGCACCGGATACTCCGGATACTTCGAGACACCAAACTCGAGCTTAAGATCGATCCGGTCCGCGATCTCGAGCGTGTTCGTGATCGCTTCGGGATAATCCGGGAACAGCGCCCGCATTTCGTCCGCTGATTTGAAGTAAAGCTCCGGCGTGTATCGCATCCGCCGCTCGTCGTGCACCATCCTGCCGGTGCCGATGCAAACCATGACGTCGTGCGTTTCGTGGTGACTCCGCTCGAGAAAGTGGACGTCGTTTGCGGCCACGAGCCCAAGCCCAAATTCCTGGGCCAGCTGCGGCAACATCTGGTTGCACTTTTGTTGCACCTCGATCCCGTGATCGTGCATCTCGAGGAAGAAATTTTCCGGGCCGAGAATATCGCGGAACTCGGCGACGCTTTGCCGGGCCTTGGCGAGATTGTCGGATTGAATCGCCATGTTGATCTCGCCCTTGAGGCAACCGCTCAGGCCGATCAATCCAGTCGAATGCTTCGCGAGCAGTTCCTTGTCGATCCGCGGCTTGTAGTGAAATCCGTCGAGGTGCGCGGTGGAAATCATTTTCACCAGGTTGCGGTAACCCGCGTCATCTTTCGCCAGGAGGGTGAAGTGATAGGCGGCATCGCGCTGGTTCGTCGGTCGATCTTTCATCGCTCCCGGCGCCATGTACGCTTCGCACCCGATGATCGGTTTGATCCCGGCATTGGTCGCTGCCTGGTAAAACTCGATCGCGCCGTGGAGATTTCCGTGATCGGTGATTGCGACCGCCGGCATTCCAAATTCCTTCGCCTTTTTCATTAGCTCCTTCATCCGCACCGCGCCGTCGAGGAACGAGTATTCGGTGTGGAGATGGAGGTGGACGAAGGAATCGGAAGGCATCCGACCGCACTATAACCATTCGTTGCCCGACGCGGTCAAATCCACGAGGGAACGCGCGAAGAAATTTTCGCACAAAGGTCACAAAGGATCACAAGGGATTCCTAAACTTTGTGCACCTTTGTGCCCTTTGTGTGAGGCATTTTCCGAGTTCCGGGCAAAATTCTTCCGGGAAAAAAATTTCGATGTTGCACGAAATCGGGCGCGTTGCTAAGAGAGCACGTGCGGCGAATCTCCGAAACGGAATTGAAAGAGCGCAGGCGTTTCGGCATGCTCGTTGTGCGACTGAAAACCAACACCCGCCGCCATTGAATCCGACATGAAAAAGCTCGAAGCGATCATCAAACCGTTCAAACTCGAGGAAGTGAAGGAAGCCCTGGCTGAGCTCGGCATCGAGGGCATGACGGTCACGGAAGTGAAAGGTTTCGGGCGCCAGAAAGGCCACACCGAGATTTATCGCGGCAGCGAATACACGGTGGATTTTCTTCCGAAAGTGAAAGTCGAGGTCGTGTTGGCCGATGAAATGGTGGACAAAGCCGTCACCGTGGTCGTCGGCGCGGCCAAAACGGGCAAGATCGGCGACGGAAAAGTTTTTGTGCTCCCAGTCGAGCACGCCGTGCGGATTCGCACGGAAGAAATCGGCGAGAAGGCGGTGTGACCGACGCACGCCTCGATTCCGCCACTCTCTCACAATATCGCTCCCTCGACCCCGCATCTCGCGGGCTCGACGTTTCACGATTTCGTTCTCTAGTGAATTAGGAATTTCACCACTCCACTACTCCAACACTCCACCACAATCCCATGGCCAAAGACAAAACCGCCTCCGACGTCAGCAAGATGATCACGGACCACGACGTGAAACTCGTGGATTTCAAATTCACCGATCTGCCGGGCTCCTGGCAGCATTTCACGACGACGCTCACTGAATACAACGAGGAGATCTTCACCGACGGCCTCGGGTTCGACGGCTCGAGCATCCGCGGCTGGCGCGCCATTAACGCGAGCGACATGCTCGTGATTCCCGATCCGACCACGGCGTGGATCGATGTCTTCAATGCCGAGCCAACGCTGAGTCTGATCTGCACCATCGTCGATCCGATCACGCGCGAGCCCTACGATCGCGATCCGCGCGGCGTCGCGGAAAAAGCGGAAGCGTATTTGCAAAGCACCGGGATCGCGGACACGGCGTTCTTCGGGCCGGAAGCGGAATTTTTTATCTTCGACGAAGTTCGCTACAGCTACAGCGGGAATTCGTCATTCCATCTCGTCGACAGCGCGGAAGGTCATTGGAACAGCGCGCGGGAGGAGTTTCCGAATTTGGGTTACAAAATTCGCGCGAAGGAAGGCTATTTCCCGGTCGGTCCGGCCGACAGTTTGCAGGACATTCGCAATGAGATGTGTCTCGAATTGGAGAAAGCCGGGATCCCGATCGAGCGCCAGCATC
>DATILK010000031.1:0-1894 GCA_035476555.1 Chthoniobacterales bacterium
CGCCGGAACCGTTTCCGGAAACGGTTCCTGTTCTCGCAAGCCCTAGCGAAACGCGGCGGGCGAGCCGTTTCAATTGATGGGGCAAGAGCGGCGCATCAGTTGCGACCACCGCAATGCAGGAACCATTTTCCTTCGGATAAACTGAGCCAGGAATTTCCTTCCCCACAGGTACGCCGGCGATTGTGAGGTGATTGCGCCGGCCGAAATTTGCCTGAAGCAGAACGCCGACGGTAAACGTTCGCGGTGCCGCGTCCTTCTTTTCTTTCATTTCGATCTTGCGCGACGCCGTTCCGGTTCCGCCCTTGAACTCATAGCAAACCATTCCCGTTCCGCCGCCGACGCTGCCCTCGTCGATCGCGCCGCCGTGCGCGGTGTTGAGCGCGTTGAAGACGTGTTCGGGCTTCACGTGAAACCCATTCACGTCGTTCAGCCAGCCGTCCCAGGTTTCGGCGACGACTGGCAAGCTCCAATAAAAACCGCCGGGATCCGCGCCGCCTTTCTTCACTCGCCAGTCGATGATCGCGTCGCGCACGACACCGACACTGTGGGTGTTAGTAATTGCGATTGGCCCTTCGAGGAATCCGCCTTCCTCGATCCACGCGGTGCCGGTCATCTCGCCGTTTCCATTTAGACTGAACGCGGCGGCGTAAACCGGATCGTCCGTTTTTCCGCGAGGCAGAATCGCCGTCACGCCGGTCCGGACTGGCCCTTTGCCAACTTCGAGTTTTCCGTCGCCGCTGATGAGAGTAGTGTAACCGACTTCGACGCCGGCGACGTCCGTGATCGCATTCAATTCGCCGGGCGTGCCGTCAAAAGGAATGCCGAGGGCCCGCGCGCGGACGTGCTGCGCTGGCGGCGCGGACGTTTGCGGTTCGCGAGCGAGAACGAGCGGCGTGAAGAGGATGGCGGTCGCGAGAGCGAAGAAACGTGGCGAATTGGTTGTCATGCGAAGGGAAAAACGTCGAATCCGCCTACGCTGAAAGCTTCGGCGTGGCAAGCGCCCACCTGTCGCGCCGTAGCGAATGCGAAGGCGGAACGTCCAACCCCGAATGCAGAGCGATTCCGTTTTCTGTTTTCGCGCGCGATTGAAGCAGATTAGATTCACGGCGTGAGCTATCAGGTTTTTGCGCGGAAATACCGTCCGCAGACGTTCGACGATCTTGTGGGACAGGCCCACGTGACTCGGACGCTGAAGAATGCGGTCGAACAGAATCGCCTCGCCCACGCCTATCTTTTCGTCGGCCCGCGCGGGATTGGGAAGACCTCGACGGCGCGCATTTTGGCGAAGGCGCTCAACTGTGTGCACGGGCCGACTGTCACGCCCTGCGGCGTTTGCGACAGCTGCAAGGAAATCGCCGGCGGCAACAGTCTCGACGTGCTCGAGATCGACGGTGCGAGCAACAACGGCGTCGAACAAGTGCGCGAGCTGCGGGACAACGTCCGTTACGCGCCGAGCAAGGGAAAATTCAAGATCTACATCATCGACGAAGTGCACATGCTCACCTCGGCCGCGTTCAACGCGCTCCTCAAGACGCTCGAGGAACCGCCGGCCCATGTGAAGTTCATCTTCGCCACCACCGAGCCGCAGAAAGTTTTGCCGACAATCCTGAGCCGCTGCCAGCGCTTCGATCTCCATCGGATTCCCGCGAACCTGATCGCGCAGCATCTGCAATTCATTGCCGGGAAGGAAACGATCACGCTCGATCCCGCCGCCGCGCATGCCATCGCGAAAGGCGCCGATGGTGGTTTGCGCGATGCGGAATCGATGCTCGATCAGCTGGTCGCGTTTTGCGGCGAGACAATCGCGGAGAGCGACGTCCTCAATGTTTTTGGCTTCGCGAGCGAACAAACCGTCGCGGAATTTACGGGAAGAATCTTGCGTGGCGAGACGGCG
>DATILK010000032.1:0-2434 GCA_035476555.1 Chthoniobacterales bacterium
CAAATCGGGCGGAATGACAGGCAGGACATCGAGCACCATCCAATCCGGGCGGGCATGCGACGAGGCAAAGCCCTGCACGAGTTTCAAACGCTTCGCGAGTTTCTTGCGAATCTGTTTGCTCTTTGTGTTCCCCATCGCCTCTTCCAGCTCTTTGTTGAGCTTGTTGAGGTTGATCTCGGAAAGGAGTTTCTTCACCGCTTCGGCGCCCATTCCGGCAACGAAATCTTCGCCGTATTGTTCCTGCGCTTCGCGATACTCGACTTCGTTCAGGAGTTGCGTCTTGGTCAGCGGCGTCTTGCCCGGATCGATGACGATGTAATCCTCGTAATAGATCACGCGCTCGAGCTGTCGTGCGCTCATGTCGAGCATCAACCCGAGACGCGACGGCATGCATTTGTAGAACCAGATGTGGGAGACGGGGACGGCCAATTCGATGTGGCCCATTCGCTCACGGCGGACGCGCGCCAGCGTCACCTCCACGCCGCAACGATCGCAGATCACGCCCTTGTGTTTGATCCGCTTGTATTTTCCGCACGAGCATTCCCAATCCCGCGTCGGTCCGAAAATCCGCTCGCAAAACAGACCGCCCTTTTCGGGCTTGAAAGTCCGATAGTTGATCGTTTCAGGATTTTTTACTTCGCCCTTGCTCCACGACCGCATCGTGTCCGAGGAGGCGACACCGATCGCCACCTGATCGAAGCCGACCGCGCGTTCTTCACCGACTAGTTCCCGCCAGGAACGTTCGTTCATTTATTAGTTAGAGAATTGTTTTGAAAAATTACGCTACGTTTTCCAGGAAACTGCTCGGCGCCTGGCCACCGACTTTTACGTCGAGGCCTAACGACTGCATTTCCTTGATTAACACGTTGAAAGATTCCGGTGTCCCGGCCTCGAGCGAGTTGTCGCCTTTGACGATCGACTCGTAGATCCGCGTCCGCCCCTGCACGTCGTCCGACTTCACGGTCAGCAGTTCCTGCAGAGTGTAAGCTGCGCCGTACGCTTCCAGCGCCCAGACTTCCATCTCGCCGAAACGCTGGCCGCCATATTGCGCCTTGCCGCCGAGCGGCTGCTGCGTGACGAGCGAGTACGGGCCGACCGCGCGCGCGTGGATTTTGTCCGCGACGAGGTGCCCGAGCTTCATCATGTAGATGTAACCGACCACGACTTCCTGATCGAAGGTGTCGCCGGTGCGGCCGTCATAAAGCCGCGCCTTCCCGGTTTCCTGGACCCAGCTGAAGCCTTCTTTCTTCTTCGCGTCGTTCAGATATTCGCGGATCTTCGCTTCCGAAATTCCGTCGAACACAGGGGTCGCGACCTTGAATCCGAGCGCTTTCGCAGCGACACCGAGGTGGGTCTCCAGTACCTGGCCGACGTTCATTCGGCTCGGCACGCCGAGCGGATTCAACACGATCTCGACCGGAGTTCCGTCCGCGAGGAATGGCATGTCTTCTTCCGGCACGATCCGCGCAACCACGCCTTTGTTACCGTGACGGCCCGCCATCTTGTCGCCGACGCTGAGTTTGCGCTTGCTGGCGATGAAAACTTTGACCTGTTTGATGATGCCGGGATCGATGTCGTCGCCGCTTTCAACGCGGTCCATCGAGCGCTCCCGTTCGAGCTCCAGTTCCGCGAACTTGTGTTCGTAGCTCGCGATGATCTCGCGGATCTTGTTTCGGATCGGAGACGGATCGATCTCGATGTGATCGTAAACCGTCGCCAGTTTCCGAAGCAGCGTCTTCGTGATCTTGCGGTTCGCCGGGATGATGATCTCGCCGGTTTCGGCGTTCACCACGTCGAGCGGGATTTTTTCACCCAGCAGAATGTTTGAGAGCGAATCGGTGAGTTGTTCGGTCAGCTCTTCCTTTTTCTTCCGGTTGTCTTCCGTGATCGACTTCAGCTGCCGTTTCGTTTCCGACGGCGTCAGCTTCTCGCGCGAAACTTCATGGCGCGATGAAACTTTCACGTCCATCACGATGCCGTAAGTGCCCGATGGAACCGTCAGCGACGTGTCCTTAACGTCCGCCGCTTTTTCACCGAAGATTGCACGGAGCAAACGCTCTTCCGGCGCCAGTTCCGTCTCGCTCTTGGGCGTGATTTTGCCGACGAGAATGTCGCCTGGCTTCACTTCCGCGCCGACGCGCACGACGCCGTCCGGCCCGAGGTTGCGAAGCGCTTCTTCGCTGACGTTCGGAATGTCCCGGGTGATTTCTTCCGGCCCGAGCTTGGTATCGCGCGCGCCGATCTCGAATTCATCGATGTGAATCGAGGTGTAGATGTCCTCCTTCACGACCTTCTCCGAGATCATGATGGCGTCCTCGAAGTTGTAGCCGTTCCACGGCATGAACGCGACGAGCACGTTGCGGCCGAGCGCGAGCTCGCCGTGTTCGGTATTCGGACCGTCGGCGATGACCTGGCCACGCTTCACGTGTTGACC
>DATILK010000033.1:0-3902 GCA_035476555.1 Chthoniobacterales bacterium
CCGGAATTTGGCGCGGCGGTTTGTTGCGGCGGTTGGGCCGGGGCCGGAACAATGGTCGGCGCACTCGCGACCCTCGGCGGCGCCGACGAAGCGGTTTCGGGTACTCCGATCGGAACACCAATCGGTTCCGCGGCTTCACGAATGCGTTGATGACGCAGATAGTTCGCCAGCAAAACCGAGGTCAACGTCACGAACGCGATGGCAATCGCAGCGAGCGCGAGCGTTCTCGACGAAAAACGGCGATGGCTCCGAAGCGCGACGACATTGGACTTCGACAAAAATGGAACGCCGAGTTTTCGCGCCATTGATTCCCGCCGGTCGACTTGCGCGATGCAATCCTGGATCTGCCGGTAAAATCCGAGTGGATCCTGCGGGCGCGCAGCGGGATCGACCGACAACATTTGCGAGACCAAACGCCGGACGCGTTTCGGCATTCCTTTCAACTTGTCGACCGCGAGCCCGATCGTCGTTGGCTGCATCGCGAGCGGCCCTTTCGGCGCCATCAAGGGCGGCGCGCCGGTGAGCAGAAACCACATCGTCGCGCCGAGCGAATAAATTTCCGACCGGAAATCGACCGGTTTCCCCTGCAATTGCTCGGGGCTCGCGTAATGCGACGATTTGTCGAACGTCGCGACGGATATATCGCCGCCGCTGACGAATGTGGGAGCGACGCCGATGAAGTGGAGCACTTTGATGAGCGGCCAATCGCCTTCCGGCGTTTGTCCGGGGACAAGGATGAGATTCGCCGGGTTGATGGCGTGATGCGAAATTTTGTGGAAGGAAGCGGCGCCCATCGCGCCGATGACCTGCAGCGCGATCCGCAACACCGAACCCATCGGCATAGGGCCGTGTTCGTTCACCCATTCTTCCGCGCTCGAGCCGTCGAAATATTCGGTGGCGTAAGTGAGATGATCGTCTTCGATCCCGAAATCATAGAGCGCCGGAATGTTGATGTGATTGATTTTCCTGGCGGCATCCGCCTCAGCCTCCAGCTGCGCGCGAACCGAATGCTTGAACGCACCGGCGGGAATCGCTTCCACGGTCACCGTGCGATGAGGAGAGCTGATTTCTTCACCTCGATAAATCCGAGCCGGCGCAGTTTGTTCGGTCGTTGTGACCGCGATTGTTGCCGGGTCGGAAGCCGCTAGCGCGAGCTCATCGGCCGCGACGCGATATTTGCCGAGAAAAATTTTGTGTTCCATATCAGATGCCCGCTGAAGGCCCTACTTGAGATTCGAAGCGCGCGGCGCAGGTGAGCGTCGGGCCGCTCCTATTTTCGACGGTATTAGAGTGAATTTGGTCAGCACTTTTTTGATTGTTTTTTTTGGGAATTTTCCGAAACTCGCAGCGCCCGAGACGGTTGGATCTCCGATGTGTCGCCGATGCCCCAAAAAGGTCGACGCCGCGTTGCTATTAACCATGGCCGCGCTTCTCACTGCCGTGGCCACGGCGAGCGCTAAAGATTACTTCGTCGATCCGGCTGACGACAAGGCATTCGCGACCGTGCAGAGCGCCGTTGATGCTGTCACCAGCCAAAGCGAATTCAATCGCGCGAACATTTTCATCGCGCCGGGCAGATACCAAGAGCTCGTCACCGTTGACAAGCCGTACATCGGCTTCATCGGCACCGGTGATTCGGCGGACGCGACGACCATTACTTTCTCGCGGGCCTTTGGCTCGGGCGGAAGTGGTTTCGGACAGGTCGTCGAGATTCAAGACACGGCCGTCGCGTTCA
This sequence comes from Chthoniobacterales bacterium, assembly GCA_035476555.1. Lineage (GTDB taxonomy): Bacteria > Verrucomicrobiota > Verrucomicrobiia > Chthoniobacterales > UBA10450 > AV80. The sequence continues at coordinate 1,736 of DATILK010000033.1, forward strand.
TGGCCAGGAACCTCACGTTCGAAAATTCGCTCCCGGACAGAGACCTTTCTCCGGGCCTGGCGATTCGTTCCAGCGCCGACGGCGTCATCTTCGATAACGTCCGGATACTAGGCTATCAGGACACGCTCTACCTCGACGAAAGGTCGCGTCAGTATTTTCGCGATTGCTTCGTCACCGGCGACGTTGATTTTATTTTCGGCGACGCCACGGTGGTGTTCGACCATTGCACGATCGAAAGCACGGACGCCGGCTGGATCACAGCCGCCGATACCGATCGAACCACGGCCAATGGGTTTATTTTTCTCGATTGCACGCTCGTGTCGGGCCGCGATCGCAATCCGGCGGTGGACGACAACACCAGCGCGGGGCCGCACAGCGTCTATCTCGGCCGGCCCTGGCTTTGGTGGGAGCCGGAGACGATGTCGAGCGTCATTTTCATTCGCACGAAGATGGGGCCGCAGATTACCACCGCCGGGTGGGATCCGTGGAACAATCCGGGCGTGCCCGGCGTGAACTCCAGCGTGGATCGCGATCCGCTCACCCGCTTCTCGGAGTTTGGCAGCATGGATCTGAACGGCAATTTGCTCGCGGACACCAATGACGATGGCTCGCCGAACGGCCGAGTCGCGTGGATCGATCCGATGACGGAAGAGCAGGCCGCGAATTACACGCTCGAGCACATTTTTGGTCCGGTCTCGTTTTGGGATGCAACCACGCAACCACAGGCGAGTGGCAGTGTTTATGAAAGCCAGGGCGACCCTTGGAATCCGATCGCGCAGCTGGCGTTTCTCCCCACTGAGCCCGGTACGCCGGCGCAAGCGCTCAATATTTCCACCCGCCTTCGAGCCCAGACCGGCGACAATGTCATTATTGCCGGATTTATTCTGGTGGGCGACAACCCTCGGCAGGTTTTGCTGCGAGCGATCGGCCCCTCCCTCGAGCAGGCCGATATTAACGATCCGTTGCAGGATCCGGTTTTGGAATTGCACGCGGCGGACGGAACTCGGATCGCTTTCAACAACAGCTGGCGCTACTCGCAGGAAGCCGCGATCATCGCCACCGGTATCCCGCCAACGGACGACCGCGAGGCGGCGATCCTCGCGACCCTCGCCCCGGGTTCTTATACCGCGATCATTCGCGGCCGGCGCTCCACGAGCGGTGTTGCGGTGGCGGAGGTCTACGATTTGAGCGAAAGCGGTTCCGGAGAACTGGCCAATATCAGCACCCGAGGTTTCATCGATCGCGGCGAAGATGTGATGATCGCCGGGTTTATTTTGGCGGGCGGCAGCGGCAGCTCCACAGTGCTCCTTCGTGGTATCGGGCCGTCGCTCACCGCGGCCGGCCTCGAGCAGCCGTTGGCGGATCCCACACTTGAGCTGCATGACAGCAACGGCATCGTGATTGCGTTTAACGACAACGGGCGGGACACGCAGCAAGCTGAAATCGAAGCGACTGGTCTTCCGCCGGTGGACGATCATGAGGCAGCTATCGTCGCGGCGCTTCCGCCCGGACAATACACCGCCGTCCTCGCCGGCGGGGCTGGCGGCAGTGGCATCGGTCTGGTCGAGGTTTACAAAGTTGGGTTCTGAACAATCGCGCGGAGCTAATCAGGCTCGCGTTCCGTTACCGGATCAGTTGTCGCGCACCGGATTCTTCGCACATTTATCTCGATGATTGCCGCGATCTCCCTGACTTCCATCATCCTGTGGGGAATTTGTTTGTTGTTGGCGGTGGGCGTGGCCTGGAGCCGCTACGAAAAAAAGAGGACGCGCGACAAGTTTCTCCGGGAGTTGATCGCGATGGACCCGGCCCGGCGCGAGAAAGTGTTGAGTCGTTTGCGGCCCGATATGGAAATGCAGCTGCGCCAGGAATTGATGGAACGTTACCGGATCAGCTCGATCTCGAGCGGCCGCAGCTAGGCGCGTTGCGGCTTAGCTAGTGCTAGCAAGACAGTCTTGGGGGAAGAATTTACAGCGGTGGCCCAGAATCGGATGATTCGGGCATTTGCATTTCATCCCAAGGATCGATCGTGATTTCGGAATCCTCGTTGAACTGCGCGTTCACAAGGCCCGAAACACACATCGGCATTATCGGGAATTGCGGCAAAGGCTCGCTTCAAGCCCCCAGTCTTAACGGATTTTCTCATGCCGTATTTCATAACCCACTC
>DATILK010000034.1:0-4879 GCA_035476555.1 Chthoniobacterales bacterium
GTCGTCTACAACCACTTCGGCCCGGACGGCAATTACCTCGGCGTTTTTTCTGACGACTACGTCCATCGCGAACGCGCCAACGACTGGGGCGACTCGATCAATTTCGACGGCCAGAGCTGCGGGCCTGTCCGCGAATTCTTCATCACCAACGGCCGGTATTGGACCGAGGAATTTCATTTCGACGGGTTCCGGTTCGACGCGACCCAGAGCATTCACGATAAATCGGAGGAATACATCGTCGGCGCGATTGGCCGGGCCGCACGCGAAACCGCCGGCGAGCGCTCTATCTTGCTCGTCGCGGAAAATGAGCCGCAGGAAACGAAATTGATCAAGCCGCGCAGCGAAGGCGGCGACGATCTCGATGCGCTTTGGAACGACGACTGGCATCATTCGGCGCTGGTGGCGTTGACCGGAAATCGCGAAGCGTATTTCACCGATTATCACGGGAACCCTCAGGAATTCATTTCCGCGGCGAAATACGGTTACCTCTTTCAAGGCCAGCCCTACGTTTGGCAGGAAGCGCCGCGCGGATACTCGGCGCGAGGCACGTCGCCGCAGGCGTTCGTTTCATTCATTGAGAACCACGATCAAGTCGCGAACACGGCGTTCGGCGAGCGGGTGCGTTTTCTTACTTCGCCGGGCCGATACCGCGCGATGGTGGCGCTGCTCTTGTTAGGCCCATGGACGCCGCTCCTTTTCCAGGGTCAGGAATTCGGAGCGGCCTCCGCCTTTCGCTATTTCAGCGACGTGGGCGACGATGAGCTCAAGGAGGCGATTCGCAAAGGCCGCTTCGAGTTTCTCGCCCAATTCCCCTCAGTCGCCACGCCCGAGGTGCAACAGCGGCTGCCGGTGCCGCATCACGCCAGCACGTTCGAAGGCTGCAAGCTGGATTGGAACGAACGCGAAAGGTTTCCTCAGCTTTACGCTCTCCACCACGACTTGATTCAACTGCGCAAAACCGATCCCCGCTTTCGCGAAGTGAAACCGAACGGCGTGGACGGAGCCGTGCTCGGCCGGCGTGCCTTCGTCCTGCGTTATTTTGCCGAGAAACCGGAAGAGGAGCGGCTGTTGCTGGTGAATTTTGGGAAGCAGACTGTGTTCAGCCCCGCGCCGGAGCCACTCCTCGCGCCGCCGGATAATTACGAGTGGGAAACGCTTTGGACGAGCGAATCGCCGAAATACGGCGGCATCGGCATGCTGCCGGTGGCGAAGGACATTGGCTGGACGTTGTTTGCCGAAGCCGCGGTAGCGTTGCGGGCACGCCGCATGACTCAGGCGCGCAAGAAACCAAAAGCGCGCTAGGCTCGGGGCGACATGGAGAACGATTATCGGCCGACCGTTGTCCGTTCGATGGAATGGGACCCGGCGCATCCGTCGCGCGAGGTTTTGTTGAATCGCGAGTGGCTCGTGACCAACGGCCTGGGCGGTTACGCGTCGGGCACAGTCTCGGGCGCGATCACGCGCAAATACCACGGGATTCTCGTCGCCGCCTTGCCGACGCCGCTCGGGCGCGTCGTGATGTGGAATCACGTCTCGGAATTTCTCCGTTTCGATAATGACGAAGTCGTGTCGTTAGGCGCCGAAGAGCGCGCCGGCGGCCAACTCGATTTGAAAGGCGCCGAATACTTGCGCGAGTTCCGGCTCGAAGACGGAATGCCGGTCTGGATTTACCGCGTCCGCGAGTTCGTGATCGAGAAGCGCGTCTCGATGCCGCATCTCCAGAATACCGTTCACGTCAGCTACCAAATCAGCGGCGACGGAAAAGCGCCGCGCCTTGAGCTCCGGCCGGCGTTTCATTTTCGCCATCACGAAAACGAAGTCGATCAGGCGCTGGCCGAACCATACAAGCTCACCGCAGTTAACGATCACTACGAAATCGCTTCCGCGCGACGCAAGTTCCCTCCGCTGCGAATGCGGCTCTGTGGACGGGGGACAGCATTCACGATCGCGCAGTCGAACCTGCAACAGGTGGTGTATCGGACCGAACAGGCGCGCGGTTACGCCCATGAAGGCGTTCTCTGGAGCCCGGGATTTTTCCAAGTCGATCTCGGCGAAGAACGAGTGGCGACGCTGATCGGCTCAACCGAACCTTGGGACATTACCGACGTTCTGAGTCCCACCGAAGTTCTGGCCGCAGAACGCCAGCGCCGCGCGCGATTACTCGAGGATGCGGATGATGGCGCGCGGGAAAGCGTCGCCGCGGAATTGGTTTTCGCCGGCGATCAATTCGTGATCACGCCCGCGGGACGCGCGGAGGAAGCGGCGCGCGCTCATGCGTCCGGCGACGACGTCCGCACTGTCATTGCGGGTTATCACTGGTTCACCGATTGGGGCCGCGACACGATGATCAGCCTGGAAGGATTGACGCTGGTGACCGGTCGCTGTCACGAAGCGGGATACATCTTGCGGACCTTCGCCCATTACGTCCGCGACGGTTTGATCCCAAACATGTTTCCGGACCGGCAGAAGGAGGGCCTTTATCACACCGCGGATGCGACCCTCTGGTTTTTTCACGCGCTCGGGCGTTACCTGAAGAAATCGCAGGATCGAATCACCTTGCGGCTTCTGTTGCCGATCCTCGTCGATATTGCCGAGCACCATCTGCGTGGAACGAAATTCAATATTCACGTCGATCCGCGAGATGGTTTGCTGACGCAAGGCGCGGAAGGTTATCAGCTCACCTGGATGGATGCGAAGATGGGCGATTGGGTGGTCACTCCGCGGCGCGGCAAAGCGGTCGAGCTGAATGCGCTCTGGTTCAATGCCCTGAAACTTTTGGAAGGCTGGTTGCGCGAGACCGGCGATGCGGAGAGCGCGCAGCGTTATGCCGAACACGCCGAACGCGCGCGGAATTGTTTCAACGAACGGTTTTGGTTCGCGGAAGGCGGATATCTTTACGACGTGATCGATGTGAACGGTGGCGACGGGAATGATTCCGCGTGCCGGCCTAACCAATTGTTCGCGATCTCACTCGATCATCCGATTCTGGATCCGGCCCGGTGGAAATCGGTCGTCGACGTCGCGGAAAAAGAATTGGTCACGCCCGTCGGCTTGCGTTCGCTTTCACCGAACCATCCCGATTACAAACCGATTTACGCCGGCGATCTGCGTTCGCGCGATGGCGCTTATCATCAGGGCACAGTTTGGGCCTGGCTCATCGGTCCCTTCATCGATGCGTGGCTGAAAGTGCATCCCGGAGAAAGCGCGACAGCGCGGAAGTTCCTCGATCGGTTCCCGGAAAGCATGGACGACAACGGCATGGGTACGATCAGCGAAGTGTTCGATGCCCGCGAGCCTCACACCGCCGGCGGCTGCATCGCCCAGGCCTGGAGCGTGGCCGAAGTGCTCCGGTGCTGGTTGAAAACGGCGTGACCCATCGGTAGGGCATCTGGTTTCCTTGACAACCTACACCGCTTCGGCTGGAATCGGTTCCCACTCCAGAATATCCGGTCCCTACCCAAGTCATGTCGAGTCACGTTTTTCCCCGTTTTGCGAAGTTCTTCTATCCCCCCACAAAAACTTACCGCGATCGATGACCAAACAGCAGAACCCAAAAATGCAATATGAACTCCAAAACAACCACCCAACGCCGCTCCGGTAACGGAAAATTTGCAATGTGGCTCTTCCGGACCGCCCTCGCGATCTGCCTGTGTGCAGGTCTGCCTCTCGTTTCGATTGCCCAGTCCATTGTCATCGGGCCCGATGTCCCACATGACATCGAGGTCAAACCGCCCTCGGATGCCTACGAAGTGGAGCTGGCGCAATTCGCCTGGCAACAATTCATCGCTCTGGGCTGGCAGGCCACCTACGACCCGGCAAACAAGAATTTCGAACGCGGCGTGGCCGATCCATCCTGGAAAGGCGGCGGCGTGCCGCGGTATGCGGTTTGGGAAACATTTGCTCACCGGAGCGAGCTCCGCCCTTGGGCGACTTCGCTTACGGGGCGGAATTTTTCATCCGTTCCCGATTACCTGACACAGGTCCGGGCGAACGGGAGTCTGAAGCAGGGGAAAGACAGCGCAGGCGGTCCCGCCGACTTAACACTGCTCGATAACCTCGATGAGGACAGCGAAATCGGCTCGTGCAGCATCTACCTCGGCAAACTAACCGACCCGAGCACACAGCCGTTGGTTATGTTTCAGGCAAAAGTGAACCGGGACGAGTACGAATACATTCAGAATGTCTTTCCCGATCAGGCTAACCTGACGGGCGCGCTAGCCAAGGCCGCGACGAACAACCTGACCAATGCGAAAGCTATCAAGGCCTACTATAAGGGTCCCGATGGGAAACCCGATTTCAATACCTGCGGGCCCCCGAGCAATGTCCAACCAAACGCGGCCATTACTTTGCCCTGCGGCGCGACCGGTGGCCCCGAGGGCGCCATCGAAGTCAAAACCGCTTTTTATAAAATCCCCGACGGGCAGGAAGCGCAGTTTGCCAACTACTTCGTCCGCAACGCGATCTACTATACCGAAGGTTTGAACCCGGACGGCACGGGGAATGGCATCTACACCTATAACAATGCGAACTTTGCTCTCCTGGCGATCCACATAATTCATAAGACAAAGAATTATCCGGGTTTCATTTTCACCTCTTTCGAGAACAGAGCGCTCGGTTCGCTTGGGGCCCTGGCGCCTGAGTTCAAGTTGTTATCGCCCTTGCCCCCGACCTACTCGAATTTTAACCCGCACGGCGCGAAGGTCGTCCCGAAAAATGCCGGTGATGGCACCCAGATCGGCAATGAAATTCTGATTGTTCGCCAGACTGGAACGAACCCAATTAGCAATGGTCAGCTCTACCCGGTCCCCGCCCAGTTTGGACCGGTTAACGCGGCCGCGAAGCAGCAACTGGCCGCGATGGATTCGATTTGGCAGAACTA
>DATILK010000035.1:0-2123 GCA_035476555.1 Chthoniobacterales bacterium
CGGCGATCGGGATCACTTCGCTCGTCCGCGTAAGCGCCATCCGGATGTGCGAAGTGCTGTCGTCGGGTCCTTCGTCGTCGTGCTCGTAGTCGGCGTCTTCAGGCACGAGGCGTTCGAAAAACTTTTCAAGATCACGACGCGCGGCGGGCGCGGCGTTCTCCATGATCACAAGACTGCAACTGGTGTGGCGAACGAACACCGTCACCGTGCCCGTCGCGATCTTGCTTCGCGTCATAATCTTCGCGACTTCGTCGGTAATGTCGTACGTCCCCTTGCCTTTCGTCGATGCCTCGAAGGTTTCAGTGTGGACGGCCATCGCGGCACGCTAGCGACCGTGCCACGACCGGCAAGTTTTCGCTTCGCACAACGCAGCGAAGACCGGATAGTCTTCCTCACTTATGGAAGCGGACCTGGAGCGCATTCTTTTCGACGAAGCGACAATTCATCGCCGGCTCGACGAGCTGGCCGCGCAAATCTCAAACGATTATAAGGATCGCGAGCTGACCGTGATCGCGATCCTCAACGGCAGCGTGATCCTGATGGCGGATTTGCTCCGCCGGCTGCCGATGCCGTTGAAACTGGATTGCCTCAGCGTTGCGAGTTATCACGGCGGGACCAAGACCACGGGCGAGCTGGTCTTTCGCCAACTCTGGATGCCGGACATCGCGGGACGGCACGTTCTTCTTCTCGACGATATTCTCGATAGCGGCGTGACGCTGGCGACGATTCGCGAAAAGATCGAAGGCATCGGACCGCAAAGCGTTCGCATTTGCGTGCTCCTGGAAAAAACGAAAACGCGCCTCCGCCACGTCGACGCCGAGTACGTCGGCTTCCAGATCGGCGACGAATTCGTCGTCGGCTACGGACTCGATTACATGGAGCGGTATCGGAACCTGCCGTGCATCGGCGTGCTCCGGAAGGATTTGATCGCGGTCACCGCCTGATGCGGCGATGAAAGTGCACGTGCAGTTTTTCTCGCGGCTGCGCGATCTCGCGGGCGCGTCGGAGATGGATTTGGAAGTTCCCGTCGAAGCGACCGTGGGTGATCTACTGGAAAAACTTTATTCCACTACGCCCTCGTTGCGCGCCTGGGATAAAAGCATTCTGGTCGCGATCGGCGTTGAATTCGTTTCGCGCGATTACGTGCTAAAAGCGGACGACCACATTTCGATCATGCCGCCAGTGCAGGGCGGTTGATCAGTCCCGGAAATTTTTGAAGTTCGTGGCAACGCCGAAGTCGCGGCTGCGGACGAATGCGATCACCGCCTGCAAATCGTCCCTCTTTTTTCCCGTGACGCGGATCTGCCGATCCTGGAGCTGGCTTTGCACTTTGAAGTTCTGTCCTTTGATCGCGTGGATGATCTCCTTCGCCTTGTCCCCTTCCAAGCCTTGTTGAATCTTCAATTCCTGTCGGGCATGTCCGAGCGGTGAAATCGCCGGCTCGACTTGTTCGACGTTGCGTAGATCGACGCCGCGCTTGCTCAACTTCCCGATCACGATCTCGCGCAACCCGCGCAACCGCGATCCGTCCTCGGCCGTCAGCGTGATCTTGTCCTTCTCCGCCACGATTTCCGCTACGCTTCCCTTGAAATCGAAGCGCGTCGCGAGTTCCTTGCGGGCTTGATTGAGCGCATTATCAATTTCCTGCGCATCTACTTCTGAAACGATGTCGAACGAAGGCATCTCGGGAATTTTCGATTTTAAATTTTCGCTTTTCGATTGGTGAAGAACACTGAGCCAATGCGGTTTCGATTGTTCCGTCAAGCTCGCGTCGCCGTCTTCGCGGCAGCATTTGGCGCGATCGTCTTGCTGCCGGCCTGTCATCGCGCCGCTTCAAAAGAAGAAAAGGCGTTACGGGCCGAGCTGAACAAAGCGATTAACGAACAAAATTACCAGCACGCAGTCGATCTCGCGCGGCGGCATTTGAAAATGAAGCCGCAAGACAACGGCACGTGGGACCGTTTGGTCCGCGCCCAGTTTGGATTGCGCGACCTCGCCGGCGTCAGCCAGACTTTGGATGATTGGCGGAACGCGGTGCCTGAGCCGACGTTGAAACTCGATGAATACGCGGGCGATTATGCGGCCGCGAAAAAGGACGACGCCTGGGCTCTCGCGGCATGGAA
>DATILK010000036.1:0-10105 GCA_035476555.1 Chthoniobacterales bacterium
CATTTCGTCATCGAAGGCGAGGAAGAAATCGGGAGCGGCAATCTGCCGAAATTTCTTTCCGACAATCGCGATGCGTTGAAGTGCGACGTCGCCGTGGTGTCGGACACCGGAATGGTTGCGAAAGGCGTGCCGACGTTGAGCTACGGTTTGCGCGGCGTCACTGCGCTCGAAGTGAAAATCACCAGCGCGAAGATGGATTTGCACTCGGGCGTTTTCGGCGGCGCAGTTGCGAACCCGATCACGGCCCTGGCGCGATTGCTCGCGACGTTGCACGACGAAAACGGGCACGTTGCCATCGAAGGCTTTTACGACAAGGTGAAGCCGCTCGAAAATTGGGAGCGCAAAGCGTGGAGCGAGCTGCCGATCGATGGAGACAAGGCAATCCTCGACGAGACCGGCGCGCCCGCACTTTTTGGCGAAGAGGGTTACAGCACGCTGGAAAGAATTTGGGGACGCCCGACGGCGGAGCTCAACGGCATCGGCGGCGGTTACCAGGGAATGGGAACGAAAACCGTGATCGCGAGCCACGCGATGGCGAAGCTCACATTTCGTCTCGTGCCGAATCAGGACGGCGATGACATTCTAAATCTCGCCGGGAAGCATTTGAAAAAACATTTGCCGCCAGGTGTGACGATGGAGATCACGCGTGGACACAGCGGGCCGTGGTATCTCACCGATCCGCGCTCGGACTTCGGGCAAGCCGTCCAGCGCGCCTTGCGCGCGGTCTTTGGAAAGGAGCCCGCTGTCATCCGCGAAGGAGGAGCCATCCCGATCGTCTCGCAGTTCCGCGACATCCTCGGAGTCGAAACGCTCTTGATGGGTCTGGCGTTGCCCGATTGCCGGGCGCATTCGCCGAACGAAAACTTCCCGCTCGAGAACTTGGAAGGCGGGATTCGCCTGAACAAGGCCGTGCTCGCCGAGCTGGCAAAAAAATAGCGCCTCGACGGTCCCCGATGCAGCGAACGATCAAAATCGCGCTCGCCCTTTTCGTCGTCGCGACGATCGGCACGGTGGCGGTTCGCGCGCCTGCTGAGGATTTCGGCACGAAGCTCAAGAAAATTTTCGAGCCCACGCCGACTCCGACGCCGCGCAAGCACACGAAAAAGAAATCGACCGCGGAGAAGTCGCCAACGCCGAAACCCAGCGCGACTCCGGACAAATCGCCTTCGCCAAAGAAAAAAGCGGCAGCAAGTCCGACTCCTTCCAAGACCGCTTCGCCGAGCGCGTCGGCGTCAGCGAAAAAGAAAAAGTCGTCGCCGACAGCGACGCCAGAAGCCTCTCCGAGCTCAACAAGTAAGAAAAAGAAACGGAAAACTTCACCGACCCAGAGTCCGTCGCCGGGCGAATCGCCTTCGCCTTCGGCGAGTGCGAGCGCATCGCCGGAAGCGACCCAAACTCCGAAGCCGACTGCGAGTAGTTCACCTTCACCGAAGAAAAAAGGAGCGCCCGCCACGGTTTCCTCGACCGAGATCATCGATTACGAAAAATATCCGAAACACATTCGAAACGTGACCGACATGGCGCTCGAGCTGACGCGCCGCAATCTCGATTACAAATATGGCTCAGCCGATCCGGCGAGCGGCGGGATGGATTGCTCCGGCTTTGTTTTCTACGTGCTGACGCAAAACGGCCTCCGTGATGTGCCACGCGATTCGAGCCAGCAATATGTGTGGTTGCGCAAAGCGGGCACGTTCAAGGCAGTCAACAGCCGGCACGACGATACTTTCGAGCTGGATGACCTCGTCCCCGGCGATCTGCTGTTTTGGACCGGCACCTACAGCGTCGAGCGCGATCCGCCGATCACGCATGCGATGATTTATCTCGGGCGAAAAAAAGGATCGAATCAGCGCGTCATGGTGGGCGCGAGCGACGGCCGCACCTATGAAGGCGAATCACGTTACGGCGTGAGCGTGTTCGATTTCAAAGTTTCGCATGTGGGAAAAACGGACGAAGGACGATTGACGCCGATGTTCATCGGCTACGGGCATATTCCGGGATTGTAACAAGGAGCGGCGGTTTACAAACCGCTGTCTTAGTTCGGCGGTCCCGCAGGCTCGGGAGAAATCGCCGTTCCTTGAGGCGTTGCCGACGCGCTCGGACAGTTCGGATCGACCTGAGACTCGCTCCTCTGTTTTTGGACAAAATGGAAGAAGTTCATGACGTCGGCTACCGTGCGAATCGGCCCCGGAACGGGCAGACCATGCGCGCGTGAGACGAGCTGAACGAAGTCGCGCTGTAGATCATTTGCAGGAATCTGCTCGGGAGGACGCTCGTCCAGTGGAAGATTCCCCCATGATTGGGGCAGTGGAAGGTCGGTGCGCGGTTCCTCAAGCGTCAGCAATTCGCTCAGGTCGGGCGCAGCGCGATCACGCGCAGTGAGCGAGGTCAACTCCCACCGCGCGGTTAGTGTCTTGATGATAGCGGTGTGGTCGCACCACGGGGAAGGGTGATAAACCGTTCCTGGGGGAATGTAAGGCGAGATAATTACAGCTGGTACCCGCACGCCCAGGCGATCGAACCCGAACGGCCCACCGATTGGAGGAGGCGCTGGCACGCCGATCGGCGGCGCCACGTGGTCGTAGATGCCGCCGTGTTCGTCATAGGTGATCACGAACAAGGTCCGGTTGCGCAGCGGACTCTTTAGGATCGCATAGTAGATGCGATTGATAAGATTTTCGCCGTGACGAACGTCCTGCTCCGGATGCTGATCGTTGGGCTGGCGTGCCGGGTTTTTAGAGTCTTCAAAGTACGCCGTTATCCGCGGCTCGATGAACGAGTAGGCCGGCAAGTCGCCCACGGCGGCATCAGTTTCGAACTGATCCACTGATCGCAGATAGTCGGGTTTTTGAAGCTTTTGAATATACGAACAGAGCTGCGGCCAGTGGATGTAGATGGTGAGCGCGAAGGTCGGCTCCGGCGCGAATCCGCGCTGCTCCACATCCGAATGATCATGGTAGATGCGCCATGGGAAAATTCCTTCGGCGGGAGTCTTCTCGGCGAGGGCGCAGAAAATCGTCGGATTGTTATTCAGCGTCCAATCAGCGGAATTCTCTACATTTCCATTCGAGGTCGCGGCGTTGCAGAAGGAACGATTCGGCAAGGTCTGCGTTGGAACCGAAGCAAACCAGTTATCGCAAACCGCAAAGCCTCTCGCCAGCGCCGGCAACACAGTAAGGCCGGGCTGGTCGGGCTTGCTTACCTCGTCATAGGTCGGAAAGAAGCTCATGACATCGGCCGCGGGATCGGCGGGAGAGCACCAGGTATAATCCGCGACGAATCCCTGCATTGACGCGACCGGGGGCGACGGAATGGTCGGCACCGGCGGTACCTGCGGAGACGGTGGCGGAGGAAATAGTGGCGACGTCTGTCCCGCCTCCCAGAAAAGCTGCCATTGCACGTTCGCGTAATCATGGCTGGGATCGCCCCGAACACCGCAATAATTGGTGGGTGGTGCTACGGGTGCCTGGGGGATCGAACCACCAGCCGGGCATGGATTGGTGTGATTCGTTCCGTCGACGCCGTCGAACGTCTGTCCGTTAGGCGGCGGATCGTCCTTTGTATAAAGCATTCCCAGCATGTGATCGAAGGAACGGTTCTCCATCATGAGAACGACGACATGATCGAATTTGGAGGAATTCATGCCCGATGATTGTCGAAGGAGTGCTGCGGCGACAATCTCTATCTCACGGATAATGAGCCGTTGAGTTCGGGATTCATCAGGCGCGGCATATTCGCGGGCTGTAGCGGGGTCTATGACCTCCGTCTTGGTTCGGCGGCGATTTGGAAATCGCCGTTCCTTGAGGCGTTGCCGACGCGCCGGGCGTTGGCTGAATGGGAAGTGTGTTCTGGAGATCGCGGTGATGTTTGTACCAGGCGCCGAGCACGAGCAGGAGCGCGAGCACGATTACTACGCGCTGTTCGGCCGGCGTGAGAACGAAAAGGCCGAAAAAGCGTTTCATCGATTCGCGTAGGGAATGGGATCGACGAGTCCGGCGGCGCGAAAACCATCGAGACGAAGTCGGCAGGAATCGCATTGGCCGCACGCGAGTCGGTCCGCAGTGGGATTGTAGCAACTGTGCGTGAGAGAGAAATCGACGCCGAGTTCCGTACCTTTCTGAATGATCTCCATTTTCGACATCGCAAGAAGCGGCGCGTGAATTCGAAACTGCGTGCCTTCGACACCGGCCTTGGTTGCGACTCGGGCGAGATGTTCGAAAGCCGCGATGAATTCCGGCCGGCAATCGGGATAGCCGCTGTAATCGATCGCGTTTGCACCGATGAAGATGTCGGCGGCCCCCAGGACTTCGCACCAGGCGAGGGCGTAAGAGAGAAAGATCGTGTTCCGCGCCGGGACGTAGGTGACTGGAATTTCGTTCGGGGTCGCGCTCCGATTCTTCGGAACCGCAATGTCGTCAGTCAGCGCGGAGCCACCGAAGATGCGCAAATCAATCGTCGCGATTCGATGATCCCGGGCGCCGAGTGATTTCGCGATTTGTCGAGCGGCATTCAGCTCTGCCTTATGGCGCTGGCCGTAATCGAAAGACAACGCATAGGGTTCAAACCCGTCCTTCGCGCAGATCGCGAGCGTCGTCGCTGAATCGAGTCCGCCGCTCAGCAAGACGACTGCGCGTTTCATTTTGCATCCGGATATTCGGCGCGCACCGTGAGCGCGATGCCGCCGCGCGCGGAAAATTCCGCGGTCACGATTGCTTCGCGCGGCGAACAAGCGCGGACGAAATCGTCGAGGATGCGATTCGTCACCGCTTCATTAAAGGCGCGCTCATTTCGAAACGACGCGAGATAGAATTTCAGCGACTTGCTCTCGACGCACAATTTGGCGGGCACGTACTCGATCGTGATCTGCGCGAAATCCATCTGGCCGGTGACCGGGCAAAGCGACGTGAAATCAGCGGTCTCGAAACGAATGCGATAGTTTCGTTTCGCCGGGTTCGGGAATGTTTCCAGTCGCGCGTCGGCTGGCGACGCCGGCAGACGGGCTTCGCTTCGACCGAGCAACGTCAAACCGTCTTTCTTGGTTCGTTTTGCCACGCGTAAAGTTAACGCGCTGCCGCGCGCCTCTTCAATTCGATTCGATCAGTCCGGGTGCCGCTGCATTGGATCGGCGAGCGCTTTCTCGCGGTCGCCGGGTTTGTTGTAATTCCAATACGCGACTTTCAAGCTGCGCTTCATGTTCAGTCGGCTGCCATCGGCGGCGTTCCATTGGCGGAGGAGATTTGGAAAATCGCGGTCCAGAATGAAATGGTCGGTTCCGGCCGTGTGCTCGACCGCGACATCGATTTCGCGCTCGGTGGATTTGAACGAGATCTTCGCCGGCTTGAATACGAACGAATCCTTATTGGAATGGATCGCCGTGCCGGCAAGCTGCACTTCGAATGGCGTTGACGGTTTTTGGAAATCGATCGTTCGCACGAGCCACGGAAGCTCGTCGTAAAAATAGCCATTGGCCGGGAGAGCCACCGTTTCTCGGGCGCTGGCCATTCCATCCAAATAGGTGTGGTATTCGTAGGCGAATTGGTCGTTGTCACGTCGCGCTTCCTTGTAGGTGTTGCCGATACTGTCGCTGCTCGTGAGCGAGAATTTCAGGAGCTGCGCGTTGTCCACTCTCCAGAAACTCGAATGCATCTGCTGATGAACGGACAGTCCCATCGGCACATGAAGGATCTGGTTCAGTCTTAGAACTTGGACCGCGTCGGGTTGGCTTACGTTGTTCGGTTTCACGAGCTGTTTCGGATCGAACGCCTCGCGCACAAAAATGTGCAGCACTTCGCAGGGACGCGGCGCTCCCTCCCGGACGATCTGGGCGTCGTAGATGTTGAACTCGGCTTTGCCGTCGCCCCAGTAGCTGTTGTTTTGGAGAAACGCGGGGGTGAATTGGGCGAGCGCGGAATTCGCGAGCAGAAAAAATGCGATGAGTGGCAGACGAACCATCGTGTGCCACTATTCTGCCCAATGCCGGAGGATCAAGAGCACGATCGGGATCATGAGCAGGAATCGGTTGCGACCGGTGTCGCAAATCCGGCCGTAATCGATCTTTTCGGCGTCGATGGAAAGACCGGCGAAGTGGTTTTGGCGATGAACGAGTCGAGGCCGTGGGACGGCTCGGATCAGCGGCTCCATGAGGTGCAGGAAAAATTCAACGCCTACGTTTCGTTTCTCCTTGATGGCGAAATGACGACAGCCCATCCGGAGCTGAGGGGCAAACCGGCGCGGATCGAACTGCACTGCGATTACATGCCAGACGAACGCGCGCTCGAATTGTTAAACCTGATCCACGACCAGCTCGCGCTGCAGGAAATAAAGATGGAAGTGATCGTGCGGCCCAACCGCCCGGGCGATTGAGGTCAATCGCCCCTACCTCAATATTTCAGGAACGAAACGACGTTCGTGCCTTCGAGCTTCTTGCGGCCGTCGAGGAATTCGAGCTCGATGAGGAACTGCGCTTCAATTAAATCGCCGCCGACTTTGCGAATCAGCGTCGCCGCGGAAGCGGACGTTCCGCCAGTGGCAAGCAGGTCGTCGATCAAGACGATCTTTTCACCGCGCTCGATCGCGTCGACGTGCAGTTCCATCTCGGCTTCGCCGTACTCGAGCGAGTATTTCGCGCTCTCCGTCTTGTAGGGCAGCCGTCCTTTTTTGCGCAGCGGTACGAATCCGATCCCCAAGTCGTAGGCTACCGCCGAGCCGAAAAGAAAACCGCGCGCATCGATCCCAACAATCTTGTCGATCTTCTTGCCGCGACAGTTTTCCAGGAACGCTTCGATCGCGTTCCGGAAAAGTTTCCCGTTGCCGAGGATTGGCGTGATGTCCTTGAAGACGATCCCCTTTTTGGGGAAATCCGGGATGTCGCGCACGGCGGCGCGCAGTTGATCGATCGAATCGGAAAGCATGGCGGCGGGACGCTAATGGCTCGTCCGAAAACGTCAACGACTGGGATGGTAAAGCGCCGGCTTCGACGTTAAACTTCCGGCCCATGAAACGAATGGCCGTTTTCTTGATTGTTACTGCCGCTCTTCTCACGACCGGGCAAGTTCGGGCGGCCGAATCGGCTGCGAGGCCGGAGGATTGCATCCGGAATTTCTATCGTTGGTACGTGACGAACCTGGTCGCCAACCGCGATCCGATGAAACAGCGCCAGGAAATCCGGCGGTATGCGACCGAGCGTTTGTTGAAGGAAATCGACAAAATGGTGAAAGGCCCGGATGGCCTGGATGGCGATTATTTCGTCGACGCTCAGGATTTCGACCCGCTCTGGGCGAAGAACATTTCGATTTCAGAAGTAAAGACGCTCGGAGAAAAAAGCACCGCTCACGTACTTCTAAACGGCTCGAAGGACATGAAGAAAAAACTCGTCGTTCATCTCGTGAAAGACGCCGGCACCTGGAAGGTGGACAAGGTGCAGGGTCGCGACTGATTCTACCTTTCGTGGATCGCCAATTCATTCTCCTTTCAACGCTCTGCTACCTGGGCGCGATCGCGCATACGCTGGCGACTTTTCGCGACGGGATCTTTCGGCCGCGGCGATTCAACTTTTTTGCGATCGCGCTGGGATTTGTTTTCCAAAGCGCGTTCCTGTATCTGCGCGGCCACGCACTCGGGCGTTGTCCGATCACGAATCTGTTCGAAGTTTTCGTGTTCCTCGCCTGGTCCCTTGCGCTGATCTATCTGCTCATTGGGCCGGCGTACCGGCTCTCGCTCATGGGCGCGTTCACGGCACCGCTGGTATTGCTCCTCCAAACCTTCGCGCTCCTCGCGCCGATCGATGTCCGGCATCCGGTCCGCGTGGCGGTCAACCCGTGGCTGGAGTTTCACGCCTCGATTTCGATGATCGCCTACGGAGCATTCGCGCTCGCCTGCGTGGCGGGCGTCATGTACTTGGTGCAGGAACGACAACTGAAGACCCACCAGTTGCATTCGATCTTTTATCATCTACCGCCGCTGACGAATTTATTTTCCGCGCTGACCCGGCTGCTCTGGCTCGGGTTCGCGCTCTACACCGCCGGGCTGGTGAGCGGGTTTTTCACCGGCGAACCGTTGCCGCGATTCAAGATGATCTGTGCCTTCGCGGTCTGGATTTTTTACGGCACGATTCTCCAGGGCCGGCATCTGCATCGGGTCGCGCCGAGACGGATCGCGGCTCTTTGCATTCTCGCGTTCACGGCGGCGGTCTCGGTGCTGTGGGCGATTAACTTCGTTTCCGAAACGCGACCCACCTGATGAATCTTTTTTGCATCGGGATCAGTCATCACACCGCGAATGTGGAAACGCGAGAGCGCTACGCGGGGGCGTGCTCCGAGGAGGCGGTGCGTTCCGCGATGGGCTGCCGTGAAGCGTTGCTGCTCACGACGTGCAATCGCGTGGAGGTTTACGGATCAGCTGAGAAACCGATCGCGATCGAGGACGTTTTGCAATTGTTGCAGCGTTGTGGCGCTGACGAAATAGAAAACGCGAACGCATTTTATCGACATGATGGCGAAGCCTGCGCCGAGCATCTGTTTCGGGTCGTCGCGGGGCTCGACTCGATGGTGATCGGCGAGACGGAGATCCTCGGCCAGGTGAAGAAAGCTTATGAAAAGGCGCGCGCCTCTGCCAGCGCCGGGCCGCTGTTGCATCGTCTCTTTCAGCGGGCGTTTCGCGCCGCAAAACAAGTGCGGAGCAACACGGACATCACCCGCGGCGCAGTCTCGGTCGGTTCGGTCGCCGTGGATCTCGCTGTGAAAATCTTTGGCGATTTGCGCGAGTGCAGTGTGCTCGTCCTCGGTGCGGGCGAAACCAGCGAGCGTACCGCCCGCGCGCTGAATTCCCGCGGCGTGACCGATATTCGGGTTAGCAATCGATCCCCGGAGCGCGGTCAGATTTTGGCTGAGCTCATTAATGGACGCGCCGTTTCTTTCGAAAACTGGACGGAACAATGCCGTGAGATCGATATCTTGATTTCTTCGACTTCAGCCGCGGAACCGCTGGTAACGCCGCAGCTTTTGGCCCCGATGTTGCGAAGCCGGCCCGATCGGCCGCTTTTTATTATCGACATTGCCGTCCCCCGGGACGTCGCGCCGGACGTGAATGACATGGAGGGCGTTTATCTTTACGACATCGATTCGCTCCAATCGATCGCCGAGCAATCGCTCGCCTTGCGCCGGCAGCAGATTTCAGCTGCGGAGAAAATCATCGCTGAACACGTCGCGGATTTTGCCGCTCGTTTTGGCGGACGAACGAGCGTGTCGCCGCCGCTGAATACGCGGGCCCTCACCTCTGAATCCTAGGCGCTCGATGAGCGCGTCCGATTCGAAAAAAATCGTCCTCGGCTCGCGTGGCAGCGAGTTGGCGCGCACGCAAACGGCAATGGCGATCGACGCGTTGAAAAAAGCGTGGCCGGATCTCGAGATCGCGACAAAAATAATTTCCACCCGCGGCGATGCGAGAACGGCGGAACCGCTCAACCCGCGCGCCGGACGCAAGGGTCTTTTCACAGGCGAAATCGAGCGCGCGCTGGTGGCCCGGGAAATCGACGTGGCTGTTCATAGCGCAAAAGATTTGCCGAGCGAGATGACCGCGGGAACCGAATTGGGCGCGGTTTTGCCGCGTGCGTCGGTGGAAGACGTTCTCGTCAGCAAGACATCGCGAGCGGGACCGATCGCCACCGGGAGTGTGCGACGACAACATCAGCTGCGTTGGAAGGTGCCCGGGATCGAAGTGGTTGATCTGCGCGGCAATGTTCCGACGCGTCTGCGAAAGTTCGTCGAAAATGACTGGCGCGGGATCGTTCTCGCGCGGGCCGGTCTGGAGCGATTGGGTTACAATCTGACTGGTGGCTCGTTCGAATTCGAAGGGGCATCGCTTCGCGCGGAAATATTGTCGCTCCTTGATTTTCTTCCGGCTGGCGGGCAGGGGATCGTGGCTCTGCAAATTCGGCGCGAGGACGAAATCACGCGCTCGATCATGCGCGCTGTCAATCACGCGGAAACATTTTCCTGTTTGGAAGCGGAACGAGAATTCTTGCGTTTGCTCCAGGGCGATTGCAATTCGCCGGTCGGCGTTTTGGCGACGATCAACGGCTCGACCATGATCATGCGCGCGCAGATTTTCG
>DATILK010000037.1:0-1583 GCA_035476555.1 Chthoniobacterales bacterium
ATGCACGACGAGTCGCTTTATGCCGTCCCCTCGCTGCGCGCCGGCGCGCGCGGCTACGTCACGAAACAGGAGGCGCTCGGCAGCGTCCTCGAAGCCGTGCGCGAAGTCATGGACGGCCGGACTTACTTGAGCCCGAAGATGGCGAGCCAGGTGATTTCGAAAGTCGTCGTGAATCGCGTCGCGCCGGACGAAGAAATTACGGATCGATTGAGCGACCGCGAGCTGGAAGTCCTGGAGATGATCGGCGCCGGGAAAGAAATCAAGGCGATCGCGAAATCGTTGAACCTCAGTCCGAAGACCGTCGAAACGCACCGCACTCATATTAAAGAGAAGCTGAATTTGCAGAATGCGCGGCAGGTCGCGCGCTTCGCCGTCCAGTGGGTCGCGGAGCGAAGCGTGTAATCTTCTGTAGCCGCTTCGCTATGCGAAGCGCGAGAGCGACGTCGCTAACAATGCGACGCGTCGCCCACAGGGCGACGGCTACAGAAAAGGGTCATCGTTTAGGTTTGAGCAGCGGAAACAAAATCACGTCGCGAATCGATTCCGCGCCGGTCAGCAGCATCACCAACCGATCGATGCCCACGCCGAATCCGCCGGCCGGTGGCATCCCGTGCTCGAGCGCGAGCAGAAATTCTTCATCGAGTTTCTGCGTTTCTTCGCCGGCCTGTTCCAGCAAGCGTTGCCGTTGCACGATAGGATCGTTCAGCTCCGTGTATCCGGGCGAAATTTCCTGGCCGTTAATGATCAGCTCGTAAACGTCGACCAGGGAATCGTCTTCCACGTTCTGTTTCGCGAGCGGAACGAGTTCCTTCGGGCAATGGGTCACGAAAAGCGGGTCGAACGTTTTTTCTTCCACCAGCTTTTCGAAGACCTGTTGCGTGACTTCGTAATCCGCCATCCGCGGATTGATCTCGACGCCGAGCTCGCCGCAGCGTTCCCGCCGCTTTTCGGTCGTGTAATTGAACCACTCCGGGTCGACCTCGCGAATCAGATCGCGATACCGCGCGCGCCGCCACGGACGACTGAGGTTCAAAGTGCGCGTAATGTTTCCCTCCGCGTCCCGGTGGTCGATCTGCGTACCGTTTGGCGAAATTGTCGTCGCCAGGTGACAAATCATCTCTTCCACGAGATCGGCGATCTTCTCGAAGTTCGCGTAGGCCCAATAAGCTTCGAGCATGGTGAACTCGGGATTGTGCTTTCGCGAAATGCCTTCGTTCCGGAAATTTCGGTTCAGCTCGAAAACTTTATTGAATCCGCCAACGAGGAGGCGCTTGAGGTAAAGCTCGGGCGCAATGCGCAGATAGAGATCGAGCCCGAGCGCCTTGTGATGAGTGCGGAAAGGTTCGGCAGCGGCGCCGCCCGGCACGGCCTGCAACATCGGCGTTTCCACTTCAAGAAATCCCCGCTCTTCCATGAAGCGCCGGATCTCGCGCACGATCGCGATTCGTTTCTCGAACATGTTTCGCGACTGCTCGTTAGTCAGCAAATCGAGATAACGCTGCCGGTAACGCGCCTCGACGTCCTGCAAGCCGTGCCATTTTTCCGGCAACGGTCGCAGCGATTTCCCGAGCGCAGTGAGCGAG
>DATILK010000038.1:0-3191 GCA_035476555.1 Chthoniobacterales bacterium
AGTCCCGGCCCAGATGCGATTCTTGTCGAGCGGCGACGGCGCAACGGTGTAGATCACGCCGCGCTGGCGAGGTTGCGCGGTCGGCTGCGAACGGTACTTCCCGACGCTCGCCGGCACCTCGAACGTTTTTCGCGTCAGGTCGGGACTGATCTGCGTCCAGTGCCGGCCGCCGTTGTTGGTTTGCCAAAGCGTGTTGGCCGCGAAGAAAAGCAGACGCGGATCGATGGGCGAAAACAAAATCGGTTGCGTCCGCACCATCCGAAAATCAGCCGCGCGAAACGTTTTCGGCAGAATGCTCTGCGCCTGGTGCGTCCGGCGATCGTAACGCGTCAATTTCCCGCCGTAGATGATATCTGGATCGAGCGGATCGGGCGCGCAATAACCGTACTCTTCCGCCGCGACCGGCCGCCAATCGCGGAAGGTAATCGCGCCATCAGGGCCGCGACTCGTGATTCCAACCGAACCGCTTTCCTGTTGGCCACTGTAAAGCCGGTAGGGAAAGGCGTTGTCGGCCGCAACGTGATAAAGCTGCGCGGTCGATTGGTTGTACCAAGAGCTCCAGCTCGCGCCGCCATTCACTGTGATGATCGCGCCCTGATCGCTGCCGAGCATTATCACCTCGGAGTTTGTTGGGTTGATCCAGACGTTTTGATAATCGTCGCCGCCCGGCGCGCCCCGCCAACCTTCCCAGGTTTTCCCGCCATCGATCGATTTCCAACAGACGACGCTCGCGGAATAAACCACGTTCGGATGCTGCGGATCGATCCGGATCAGCGGCAGATCGCCGCCGCCAATCCGCGCGCCCGGACGTTCGTCCTCCGTAACGAGTTTCCAACTTTCGCCGCCATCATCCGAGCGATACAACTTGCCGGCTGTCTTCGTCGCGACCGCGGCCACGAGCGTTTGCGGCGCGCTGGCCGCGATCCCAAGATTCGCCTGCACGATGTCGTTAGGCAGACCGTTCGTTAATTGTTTCCAGGTCTTGCCGCCATCGAGCGACTTGAAAATCCCGCCGTTGGTTCCGTTCCACGATCCGTTTTCCCACGGACCTTCGCGCGCTTCCCAAAGCGCGGCGTAAACCGTTTCGGGATTCGACGGATCGATCTGCACATCAGCGGCGCCGGTGTTCTCGTCTTTCGATAGCGTCTTCTGGAAATTCTTTCCGCCATCAGTCGAAAGATAAACGCCGCGCTCTTCATTAGGCCCGTACGGATGACCCGCTACCGCCACGAGAACGCGATCCGGATTTCGCGGATCGATGGCGATCGCCGCGATCTGCTGGCCGTCGCGCAGTCCGAGATGCGTCCAGGTTTTTCCAGCATCAGTCGATTTGTAAATGCCATCACCGACCGAGAGATCCGGGCGATGCAATCCTTCGCCGCTCCCGACGTAAATGACATTCGGATCGGAAACCGCCACCGCGATCGCGCCGACCGAGCCCGTCGGTTGATCGTCGAAGATCGGTTGCCAGGTCCGGCCGTAATCGGTGGTCTTGAAAACGCCGCCGTTCACCTGCGCGAAATAAAAGACGTTCGGTTGCGATGGCACTCCGCAAACGGCGCGAACCCGGCCGCCGCGAAACGGCCCGATGTTTCGCCAGCGCAACATCGTGGAAAAGTCCTGCTGCGCCTCGGCGACAAATACGCCAAGAAACAGGGCAAGCGTCAGTGCTGTGCTTCTTCGCAACAGCATCTAGGTTTTTGCTTCTGTTACGGGCGCTGGGGTCGCAGCAGCCGTTGCCGCTTTGGCTGCAGCGGCGGCGGCGGCGGCCTTCTTCTTCGCTTCCGCCTCTGCCGCCGCTTTGGCCAACGCGGCATCGACCTCCGCGGCTTCTAGGGGATGGACGCCGTGATAATACTCGTTCGACTTCGCCAGCTCAGTCTTGTCCATGAGCAGCGCGTCGAACCGCTCGCGCCGGCTCAGTTCATAAACCTTGTCCATCTTGATCGCTTCGAAGGGACAAACCTCGACGCAAATCTGGCAGCTCATGCAGACCGAAATGTCGATGTCGAAGATCGCGGGATAAAACTGCGGCTTGCCGACGTAATCCGGTTTCTTGTCCTTGCTCTTCGTGATGTAGATGCATTGCGGCGGACATTCCTTCTCGCAGATCTGACACGCGACGCATCGCAGCCCGGCGTGCGGATCGTCGCCGTCGAAAACCAGGAACGGAAAGTTCCGGTAATTCTCCGGCAACGGCGTGCGCTCTTCCGGATATTGCACTGTGATCAGCCGCTCCTTGTCGAAATAACTCCCGACGAAATTCTTCGCCGTGACTGCCATGCCTTTGAGAACGCCGGTGCCGATCATGGTTTCGCCTTTAACAAAGACATTCTTCGCAGAATCTGCAAAGTCGGTTCAAGCGGCAAAGCTTCGACGGTGTGCCCGCAGCCGGTCGTGGTCTGGGCTTTGAAGAGTGAATTGTAGATCGCTTCTTCGGTCGCTTCGATGACAGCCAGGAAGAGCGGCGACATTTCGTCATTAGTCAAAAATTTCGGGGCGCCTTCCTTGCCCACGACCCGCGTCGAGAACGCGATCGCATAATCGCCGCTGCCGTTCGAACCCGCTGCGCCGGTTCGACCGAGTCCCATCATGGCGCGTGCCGCCATTCGTTTGAGATTGCGCGCGTCGACCGGCGCATCCGTGGCGATGACAATGATGATCGAGCCATCGGCGCTCCGCGTTTCCAGTTCGCGCTTCAGATAATAGCGTCCGAGCTCGCGGCCAATCGGTGCGCCGTTGATGGTGAGCACGCCACCGAAGTTCGTCTGGACGAGAACACCGATCGTGTGTCCGCCGAGGCTTTTCGGCAACTTCCGCGACGCCGTCCCGATGCCGCCTTTGAAGTCGAACGCGATCGTTCCGGTCCCCGCGCCGACGCAACCTTCGTCGACTGGCCCGGCCTTCGCATTCTTCAGCGCGGCAAAAACATCTTCCTGCGACACGCTACGGGCCCGGCCGTCGTTCAGCACATGGCCGTCATTCGTTTCCGCGACGATCGGATTAATGGAACGCACATCCTCGTTCCCGGGCAATGCGAGCATGTAGGTCAGCAAGAAATCCGCGGCCCGCGGCACGCTCAAAGTAGAGGTCAGGAGAATCGGCGTTTCGATTTCGCCCAACTCTTCGACCTGGGTCGACCCCATCAATTTGCCGAAGCCATTACCGACGAACACGGCTGCCGGCACTTT
>DATILK010000039.1:0-3413 GCA_035476555.1 Chthoniobacterales bacterium
GTTCGGCGGCGTGATCATTTGCAATCGCCCGGTGAACGAAGCGCTCGCCAAAGCCATCAGCGAAATTTTCAGCGAAGTCATCATCGCGCCGAGCTTTGAGACGGAAGCGCGCGCGTTGCTGCAGAAGAAAAAAAATCTGCGTCTGATCAAAATGTTAAAAGCACCGAAGTCGGATAAGCCTCTTCAGGATATGCGCTCGGTCGTCGGCGGATTACTCGTGCAGGACAAGGACACCGGCCAGGTCGTCGATCTCGCCACGAAAGTCGTAACGACTCGAAAGCCAACCGACGCGGAAATGGACGCGATGATTTTCGGGTGGCGTGTCGTGACGCACGTAAAGTCGAACGCGATCGTCTACGCGGCAGGCGATCGCACGCTCGGCATTGGCGCCGGACAAATGTCGCGCGTCGACGCGTCGCGAATCGCGGTCTGGAAAGCGAATGAAGCTGGCCTCTCCCTCCAAGGCAGCGCCGTAGCAAGTGACGCTTTCTTTCCCTTCGCCGACGGACTTCTCGCCGCCGCCGATGCTGGCGCTACGTGCGCGATTCAGCCCGGCGGCTCAGTCCGCGACCAGGAAGTCATCGCTGCTGCGAACGAGCGGGACATGGCGATGATCTTCACCGGCGCGCGCCATTTTAGACACTAACTAACCAACCGTCCGCCGGGATCGCCTTAGCATTGAGCCCTGCACGAGCACTCCGATGACGGCGAGGGCGATGAAGAGAATCATTGCGCCTTTTTCCGGGAGCGTGATTCCGCTGGCGATGAGATGCGCGCCTTCGATGGAAGAAAGAAGGATCAAGACCCAATCGAATAATGCGAGCAGCAGCAGCGCCCCGATAATTCCACCGATGACAAAAGTTATGCCGCGGTAATGCATATGATCGACGTAAAACGCCGCAGCCAACGCCCACGCGATGCGGCCGCCGGCAATAAATCCGGCAACGGCGATCGCGATTTTTTGGACGAGGATCGCGAGCAGCGCGCCGAGCACGCCGCAGCCGAGGGCAACAAGTAGCATCACCCATTGCGGGGGCTCCTTCATGAAATAAGCGGCGATCTCGAGCCCGACCGCGAAGCCGAGCGCCGCGACGAAGAGCCAGAAAAGCTTTCGCCCGAAGAACAGGATCGCGACGCCGACAATGACGCTGATGATCGGGACCGAAAGATTCATTTCTTCATCATCGCGTCCCGCTTCGCCTTGAATTCGGTTCCGGGTTTCCATTCCGGAAATTTCTCGCCATTCGCTGCTTGATAACCGACTTCCAACAGCAACCGCAAATCATCCACCGCACCGTTCAAGTCCCACTCCGGATTCACTTCGTCCGATGGCTGATGATAATGCTTCGCCACGTATTCATCCTTTTTCTGCTGACCGAATCCCGGCGGCTTGCCGATCACATCTTTGCCGGCGCCGGTGTAGAGCGACGGCAATCCGACTTTCGAGAATTCGAAATTATCCGCGCGATAAAAAGTGCCTTTCTCCGGCTGGCTGTTCGGGTTCATGACGCGCCCTTGCTTCGTCGTCGCCGCCGCGAGCATGTCGTCGAGATCGGAATTACCGAAGCTGATGTCTTCGATATCGCGCGTTTTTCCCCAGAGACTCAGGCCATCCATGTTGATGTCGGCCAAAGTTTTCTCGAGCGGATACAGCGGATGCTCGGCGTAGAACTTGGCGCCGAGAAGACCCGCTTCCTCGGCGGTCGTCGCCATGAAAAGGATCGAACGTTTTGGCGCCGGCTTCATTTTCACGAACGCCGTGGCCAGCTCGAGTAATCCGCCCACACCGGACGCGTTGTCCGCTGCGCCGTTGAAGATCTTGTCGCCGGGCAGGTCATCGTGTTTGCCGAGATGATCCCAGTGAGCGGAATAAACGACCCACTGATCTTTCAGCTTCGGATCGCTGCCTTCCAGTTTGCCGACGACGTTGCGCGACTTGAGCGGCCGCACGGTTTGCTTCAGCTCGAAGTTCGCTTTTGCCTTCAACGCCACCGGCCGGAATTCTTTCGTGATGGCCGATTTCTTCAGCGCGTCGAAATCCTGACCGCAATCCGCCAGCAATTTCTTCGCGACATCGAGCGTGATCCACGATCGGATTTGGACCGCTCCCGCGTTTTTGTCCGCCGCATCGATCTCGAAATTCTCCTTCGCCCAGCTCGACATGACGACGGAATAGGGATACGCCGCCGGCACCGTCTCGTGAATGATGATCGCTGCCGCCGCCCCTTTCTGCGCCGCGATTTCGTATTTGTAGGTCCAGCGGCCATAGTAGGTCATCGCGTTGCCCTTGAACATTTTCGGGTCGAGCTTCGAGGGATCGGCCGGATCGGGAATCGCGGGATCATTGATCAGCATCAGGATCGTTTTCCCGCGGACATCGACGTCTTTGTAATCGTCCCAACCGTATTCCGGCGCGACGACGCCGTATCCGACGAAAACGATATCGGTGTTTACCGCTTTGATTTCCGATTGGAGCCGCGCCGAGGACGCGACGTAATCGTCCGGAAATTTCAGATCCGTTTTCTTGTCGCCAACGCTGAACGACGCGGTGGGCTGAGTGGTGATTCCCGCCAGCGGAACTTCCTGAGTATAAGTTCCGTTCGGATTGCCCGGCTTCAGGCCAAGCGCTTTGAATTGGTCGGAAATATATTTCACCGAGAGCTCCTCGCCCTTCGAACCCGGCGCGCGCCCTTCGAATTCGTCCGACGCGAGAATCTTGATGTGGTTGAGAAGGTCGGCGGCCGTGATGGCATCGCCAGCCGTCTTCGGAACAGCGGGTGGTTCGGCAGCGAAAGCAAACGCGCCAACGGTAAAGAGAAGAAGGGCAGATATTGGTTTCATTCTAGAATGGAGGAAGCGCAGCTTGTTTTGCGGCGTCGCTCACGGCAAGATCGCCGGGCGCAAATGCAAGTCTACTTCGAAAAATTTTTGCTCGCGTTCATTCCGCTCTTTGTCGCGATCGATCCGATCGGGTTGGTTGCGATTTATCTCGGCCTCGGCGGGCACGTGGACGAAAAGCGCCGCCGAGTCGAAGGGACGCTCGGCCTGGTAACGAGTCTGGCGGTCTCGATCGGGTTCATCTTTCTCGGCAAAATTATTTTTCGCGCGCTGGGCATTACGGTTTCGGATTTTCAAATCGCGGGCGGTTTGATTCTGCTTGGGATTGCCGTGCGCGAACTGCTCGACCTGGGCGAGCGCGGAAAATACGCGGGCGAATCGTTCGGCGTGGTGCCGCTCGGGATGCCGTTGATCGCCGGGCCGGCGTTGCTCACAGCGCTCCTGCTTCTCGTGGATACGGTCGGGATTCTGTTTACGGTCCTGGCGCTCCTCGTGAATCTGCTCTTGGTGGGACTCGGTTTTCGTTACGCGCACCATTTCACCCGCTGGATGGGCAAACAGGGAATGAAAGGCGT
>DATILK010000040.1:0-2294 GCA_035476555.1 Chthoniobacterales bacterium
ATTCGCAATCCGATCTGGCTCACGTTGATCGGGCTCATCGTCGGCGAAAAATTGATGGGCGTTCCCGGAATGATCCTGTCGCCGGTGATCCTGAATTATCTGCGGGTTGAAATGTCGAAGATCGAATGCGGATCGCCGGTGCCGCATTCCGGACAGCCGACGGTTGAACGAATCGAGCGCGCGAGTTAAAGACGAATCATGAACGACAATCCGTGGATCGAGCTCGCGCCGGGCATTAGGCGGCGCACCGTCACGCACGGCGCGACGATGTATCAGATGCTCGCCGAGCTGAAAGCCGGCAGCGTGATGCCTCCGCATCAGCATCCGCAGGAACAAATCATTCACATCCTCAGCGGCCGGATGAAAGTAAATGTCGGCAACGATTCGCGTGTGCTCGGGCCCGGCGATTCGCATTATCTCGCGAGCAACGTTCCGCACGGCGTCGAGACCCTCGAAGACACGCGGGTGCTCGATACCTTTAGTCCGCCGCGCGACGAATACATCGCGCTCGACGAAAAAACGCGCCGCGGGTCCTAGTCGAACAGCCCGCGGGTTCAGTCACAATTCGAAACTGTTTCGAGCGCCGCGGCTCGCGCGTGGTCTAACCCTGTGTCAACTTCCGTCGACACCTTATGAAAAACTTCGTCGTCATTCTACTGACGACTTTGCTGTCGGCTTTCTTCTCCCACGTCTTCGCCTACGAGCCGGAGCAAATTAAGGATGGACAGCGGGTGCCGAACGATAAATCCCAGGCAGCCACCGTGAGAGGCGATCCGAAGGCCATCGCCAAATTGATCGACGACATCAACGCAGCGGTGCGGACGAACAAGCAGCGCATGCTGAGCATCATCGTCATCAACACAGATGTTGCTGGGAGTACTTTGGAACGCGAGAAAACGGAGACCGGCCTAACTTTCGGCGACGTGTATGTCGCGCATTCGTTGGCGCTCGCGACGAAGAAAAAGTTCAGCGCGATTGTTGCCTTGCATAAATCCGGGAAAACCTGGGCCGACATCGCAAAGGCACACGGCGTGACCCTGAAAGGCTCAAGCGAGCTGATCAAGGAGATGCAAAAACAGGGGTAACGCAGCGGCACTTGCGATTACCGATTCTTCACCTACAATACCGGCTCGTTTATGGCAGAAAGCAGTGACACGATGGACGTGAAGGAGTTCCAGCTCCACGATAAAGACACCGGCAGCGCGGATGTGCAGATCGCACTTCTCACCCGCCGGATCGGGCAGCTGACCGAACACCTCAAGAGCCACGCCAAAGACCATTCGTCGCGCCGCGGCCTCCTCAAGATGGTGGCGATGCGCCGGAGCTTGCTCGATTATTTGAGCAAGTCGGAGTCCGAGCGGTATAAAAACCTGCTCGAGAAACTCAACCTGCGGAAGTAACCGCCGCGGGTCTGTCTCTGGTTGCGCTTGTCCTTCGGGCCGGCTTTTGGCCTAACGAATTCGGTAATCAATAAGTAAACCGGCGCTCAGGCCGACGTTCCACTTTGATTAGAGGTTTTAGTTCCGACGCGTCTCGGGATTAAAACCTACGATCAGGGTGACCGGCCTGGGATTAGCCAATCCAGGAGAAACGCAGTCATGCAACAAAAGGTCACGGCCCAAATTGGGTCCAAGCAAATCACAATCGAAACCGGCAAGATCGCCAAACTCGCTGACGGCGCAGTCATCGTCTCGTGCGGCGACACCATGGTGCTCGCAAGCGCGGTTTCGGCCACGCAAATCAAAGAGGGACAGGATTGGTTTCCGCTCACCGTCGATTACCGCGAAAAGGCGGCGGCCGTCGGAAAATTTCCGGGCGGTTATTTCAAGCGCGAAGGGCGACCTTCGGAAAAAGAGACGCTCACTTCGCGAATGACGGACCGTCCGCTGCGTCCGCTCTTTCCGGCCGGTTATCTTTACGACACGCAGATCATTTCGATTTTGCTTAGCGCGGATGGACAAAACGATCCGGACATTCTCGCGATCAACGGCGCATCGGCGGCGCTGACCGTTTCCGACATTCCGTTCGCGGGCCCGATCGGTGCCGTGCGCGTCGGTCGCGTCGATGGCCAGTTCGTCGCGAACCCGACCCACGACGAGCGCGACATGAGCGATCTCGATCTGGTCTACGTCGGCACCGAGAACGACGTCATCATGATCGAAGGCGCGGCGCAGGAAGTGCCGGAAGAAGATTTCATAAAGGCGATGGAGTTCGCCCATGGACACGCGCGCGAGATGATTCGCATCCAGAAAGAACTGGCGGCGCAGGTCGGGAAGCCGAAGCGCGAAATGCCG
>DATILK010000041.1:0-4313 GCA_035476555.1 Chthoniobacterales bacterium
TGGTTTGAACGACGACACGGTGCTGGCGCTGGTGAAGGCGAGCGGTAACGAGCGCTTCGCGTGGGATTGTTACCGGCGGTTTATCCAGATGTATGGCGACGTCGTCATGGGCGTGCAAAAGCGCGAGGGCGAAGATCACGAGCCGTTTGAATCGGTCATCGAGCAATTCAAAGACGAACGCTACGGCCGGCATGACATCGACGATTCGAAACTGAACGCGGCCGATTACCAGGAGCTGGTGGCGCGTTTCAAAAAGCTCGTGAAAGATCGCACCGGCCAGGCGTTCCCGAACGATCCGTGGGACCAGCTCAAAGGCGCGGCCGGCGCCGTGTTCGGTTCGTGGATGAACGATCGGGCAATCGTTTACCGGCGGAAATACAACATCCCGGAAGAATGGGGCACCGCGGTGAACGTGCAGGCGATGGTGTACGGCAACACCGGCGCGAATTCCGGTTCCGGCGTGGCGTTCACGCGCAACCCGGCAAATGGCGAGAACGAATTCTACGGCGAGTTCCTCATCACCGCGCAGGGCGAAGACGTCGTGGCCGGCGTGCGCACGCCGCAGCCGGTGATCGAGCTGAAAAAACTGATGCCGAAATGCTACGCGGAACTGCTGAAGGTCCGCTCGAATCTCGAGAAACATTTCCGCGACGTCCAGGACGTCGAGTTCACCATCCAGGATGGAAAACTGTTCATGCTCCAGACGCGCAACGGCAAACGCACCGCTGCCGCGGCGCTCAAGTTCTCGATGGACATGTTCAAGGAAAAGCTCATCGACTGGAAAACCGTCATCCTGCGCAATCCCGCCGACCAGCTCGATCAACTTCTGGCGCCGATCTTCGACGCGAACGAAATCAAGAAGGCGAAAGCAATCGCGACCGGTTTGCCGGCCGGGCCAGGCGCTGCTTCAGGAAAAATTTATCTGAACGCGGATCGTGCGGCCGCCGCGGCGGAAAAAGGCGAGAAGGTACTCTTGGTCCGCAATGAGACGAGCCCGGAAGATTTGCGTGGCATGATCGCGGCCGAAGGAATTCTCACCGCGAAAGGCGGCGTCTCGTCGCATGCCGCACTCGTGGCGCGGCAGATGGGCAAAGTGTGCATCTGCGGCGCGGGCGCGTTGAAGATCGATTATGGCACCAAGACGGTCACAACTGACGGTCAGGTTTTCCGCGAAGGCGAAGACTTCCTCTCGATCGACGGGACGAGCGGAACGGTTTACGCGGGCCAGCTCGCAACGGCGCCGAGCGAGATCATCACCGGCACGCTTCACGGCGACAAGGCCGCGCAGAAGACCGAAAAGTTCAAAGCGTTCAACCAACTCATGAACTGGTGCGCGAAAGTCACGCGGCTGGATGTGCGTTGTAACGCCGACAATCCGGAGCAGACCGAGAACGCGCTCGCGTTTGGCGCCGTCGGCATCGGGCTCACTCGCACCGAGCACATGTTCTTTGAGGGCGACCGCATCGATGCGATGCGCGAGATGATTCTCGCGGACAACGTCGACGACCGGAAGACCGCGCTCGCGAAACTACTGCCATATCAACGGGAAGATTTCGCCGGGATCTTCAAGGCGCTCAAAGGTTATCCCGCCACGATCCGTTTCCTCGATCCGCCGCTCCACGAATTCCTGCCGCACGACGCCGAATCACAAGGCCATCTCGCGAAAAAGATGGGCGTGAGCGCCGAGAAGATCGCCCAGCGCGTCGAGCAACTGCATGAATTCAATCCGATGCTCGGCCATCGCGGCTGCCGGCTCGGGATCGCTTATCCGGAGATCACCGAGATGCAGGCCCGCGCTGTATTCGAAGCGGCCGCGGAGGTCGCGAAAAGGAAGATCAAAGTGAAACCCGAGATCATGATTCCATTGGTCGGGTTCAAAAAGGAATTCGATCTCCAGGCGGAGATCGTGCATCGCGTTGCGCAGCAAGTCATGTCGGAGAAGAAAGTGAAGTTCGATTATCTCGTCGGCACGATGATCGAAGTGCCGCGCGGCGCGTTGACCGCCGATCAAATCGCGCAGAGCGCCGAGTTCTTCAGCTTCGGCACGAACGATCTCACTCAGATGGCGCTCGGCATCAGCCGCGACGACATGGGAAATTTCCTCATGCCTTACATCGAGAACGAGATCTTCAAAAAGAACCCGTTCGCGTCGCTGGACCAAACCGGCGTCGGCCAGCTCATGCAGATGGCGGTCGAGAAGGGCCGGAAGAGCCGGCCGGACATCAAGCTCGGCATCTGCGGCGAACATGGCGGCGACCCCGACAGCGTGAAGTTCTGCCACCGCCTCGGCTTAGCCTACGTCAGTTGCAGTCCCTTCCGCGTCCCCATCGCGCGACTCGCCGCCGCCCAAGCGGCGTTGGCCTGATTACTGAAGCTTGTAAGCTTCGTTGAGCGCGATGCCAGTCGTGTTGTTCTTGCCGCGGACGATCGTGGTGTAGTTCGCGGGCGGCAGCGTCGTGAGGATGGCCGATTCACGGTCGTCCTTCGGGGCGAGGCCGGTAGCTTGAATTTCGCTGGCGTTGGGCGCGTCGCGCCAATTGTCGTTGCTGAGGATGAGGGCGCCGTTTTCGCCGTGAAGCTCCATCGTTGGATCCTGCAACGCATTCGGCACGACGCCGTTCAATTCCGGCCCGATGGCGCGGAAGAGAACGCGCTTGGGTGTTCCGCCGCGCAAGATCAAGCCATCGATCAAAATGTTGTCGCCGGTGAGAACATTGGCCCTGACGGAGAGATTCCCGAGCTCGCTCCCGCTGGTGGGGCTTACATCGTAAACTTCGATTAACCCGATGCCGGTCGTGTTATTCGTCCCACGCAAAATCACGGTGTAAGTGTCCGGCACCAGGGTGAGCACAATGGCGGATTCGCGGTCGTCGCTTGGCGCGAGGCCGGTGACCTGGATTTCCTGCTGTTGATCGGAGCGCCAGTTATCGTTCGACCTGATCAAGCGGCCGGCGTTGTCCCGCAGCTCGATGACCGGATCCATGAGCCGCCCAGGGACAGATGAGAGCGACGGACCTATGCCGCGGACGACTACTCGCTTCGAACGTTCGCCGCTGATGATAAAGCCGGCGATCGAAATGTTATCGGCTGTATCGACGCGCGCTCGTCCGGAAATGTTGAGCAATTGGACGTTGGTCGGCGTCGGTTGCGGGGTCGGTGTCGCCGTGGCCGTCGCGGTTGCGCTCGGAGTCGCTGTCGAGGTAGCAGTGGCCGTCGCAGTAGCCGTGGCGGTCGCAGTAGCCGTGGCAGTGGCAATAGCTGCGGCTGTCGCGGTAGCAGTCGCGGTTGCGGACGGCGATGCAGTTGCGGTCGCGGTTGCGCTCGGCGATGCGGTTGCTGAAGCGGTCGGGGTCGGAGACGCCGTAGCGGACGCGGTCGCGGTAGGTGTCGGTGTCGCAGTTGCGGTAGCAGTGGCGGTTGCTGTTGCTGTGGGAGTAGAGGTAGCGGTGGCGGTTGGCGTGGCGGTAGCGGTGGCGGTCGGGGTCGGCGAAGCGCCACCGACGCATTGGGCCGCAACGGGATTTGTCAGCGCAAGCGGTCCGCCGTTCTGGCGCGCGTAAACTGGATGGGTTGATGAGGTGGCATCATCGGCATAAACGATGTTCGCCAATCCGTCGGGCCCAATCGCGACCTGGAAGAAATCCAGCAGCGAACGTGTCCCGCTTCCGCAAAGCAGACCGAGATTGCAGATCACGCCAAAGTGATTGATGTGGTCGCTCGCCTGACTCACGGTGAAGACCGGCTCGCGCGCGTTCGCGTTCAACGATTGCGCGAAAAGCACGTTCCACGGAACAGTCTGGTCGCCAATCGCGACCGTGTTCGGATCGACCGGGGCGGTGGTGCCGTAGTAAACGATCTCGACGCGTCCATCGTCTCCGCCGGCAATCCAGGGCATGACGGCTGCGCCGATTCCCCGGCTCACTTCGAACGGCCCATAAAAGTTTTTGCCGTGATCATGCGAAGAGGCGAACCAAATCGAGTAGCGATTCGTGCGCGCGTTGTTCATGGCCCACGCAACGTAAAGGTTCCCGGCCTTGTCGATCGCTGCCGCAGGAAAATCGTTCGAGACGTTCGTGCCGAAGGTTTGCGTTCCCGCGGGCGGCGCCGGCGTGGTCGGCGAATCGAACATACCCTTGAACACGGGAAAATTCGTGAACGGTCCAGGGGGCGTGCCGGCATTGATCACAGCGGGACCGACTGCTTCCCAAAGATTGGGCATTTTCCCAAAGGGCGGTTGGACGGCGTTGTTGCGCAGGGTCGAGGCGTTGAAGAAACCAAAGACATCGTGCGTTGCGGGATCGACCAGAACTGGG
>DATILK010000042.1:0-2530 GCA_035476555.1 Chthoniobacterales bacterium
CCGAGCGTCACGAAATAGCCGGTGTTCGTGTAAGCCTGCGCGCCGTCGTTCCGGAAATCGACGTCCATTTCGGCGACGAAGTTGTCCTTCTTCTCCGTCGCGGGCGGGAAGAAGAATCGCT
Source organism: Chthoniobacterales bacterium (assembly GCA_035476555.1). Lineage (GTDB taxonomy): Bacteria > Verrucomicrobiota > Verrucomicrobiia > Chthoniobacterales > UBA10450 > AV80. The sequence continues at coordinate 122 of DATILK010000042.1, forward strand.
TGCGGATCGTGACGCCTTCCGGCGTTTTGCGTTCGAACTGGACGCTGCCGTCCGCCTGCTTCTCCATGGAATATTCGGGAATCGCAGCCGCATCGGGTTCTTCAACGATCGCGCCGATCGGCGTCCGCTCGGCTGCATTGAGACCGACGCGGTTTCCGTTATCGGCTGTGTGATTGAGAAGAACCGCTTCCGTGATGGCGCCGCCTCGATTCGTCAGACGCAGCTCGACGTCGCCATTGGTCAGCGTTTCAGTTTTCTCGGCGAACGTCGGCATCGATTCGGCCGGTGTAGCCGAAGGCGAGCTCGCTGCGAGTGGAGATGCCGAAGCACTCGGCGAAGTTGCGGCCGCCGTCGGCGTACTACCCGGCGTAGGTGAGGCGGCAATCGCCGCGGGACGCGGCGGCGGAAGATGCGTGGCGGTATAAGCGTACCAGCCGATCAGCCCGAGAACGCAAAGGGTAATGGCAATCCACGCTTGGCGATCCATAATCGTTGCCCGCCGGGCTATTCACAAACAATCGAGGCGGCATGCGCGTGTTTGCAGTCCGCATGACGCGGCGGAACGGGATCGGCGCCTCGACCGCCCCACGGATTACAGCGACCAAGCCGACAAAGACCGAGCCAGGTTCCGCGCAAAATTCCGTGTGTCTCCAAAGCCTGGAGAAAATAGACCGAGCAGGTCGGTTCAAAGCGGCAGCCGCCGCCGGGCCCGGCCAAAAAATGGAGCACCGGTGAGAGCACGATTTGGTAGCCGCGAATAAAAAGACGCGCCAGAAAAAGCATCAGGGCGCTAGGATAGAAGCGCGCTTCGCGAGGCGCAACCACTCATCTTTTAACTGCTGATGGGTCGCGTTCACCGCATAGGGCCGCGCCACGACAACGATCCAGAAGCCGGGCTTCAATCGAGTTTGTTCTGTTCGCACCAGGTCGCGCAGCCGCCGGCGGACCCGGTTCCGCACGACAGCGGTGCCGATGTGCTTCGGTGTGATGAAACCGGCGCGAAACAATTTCTCTTCTTTCACTTTCGCCGCCCCGAGCACCAAATAGCGACCGCGCTCAGTGGCCCCCTGCCCTTTCACGCGCGCGAACTCGGCTGACAACGTCAGCCGCTTCGTTTTGGGAAAGGACAACTGTTTCCTGCTCATGATCCTGATCGTGCTCCTGATCTTTCCAGCAGGATTAGGATCAGGATCAAGAGCAGGAGCAAGAAAACAAAAGGCTTCCCGCGACGGAACCACGGGAAGCCTTTCGTGAATCGACAGCGCGCTAGATTTAGGGACTCGGACTCGAAGTCGTGGTCGTCGTTGTTTCTTTCTTTTCCGTCGTCGCCGGCGGATTTACGACGGTAGTGTTTTTCTCGACCTTTTTCTCAGGCGCGGGAGAAGTTGCCGTAGTCGGAGCGACAATGGTCTTCTCTTCGCAGGCTCCGAGAAGCGCGGCGCTGGCTAAAATGCAGATTAATTTTTTCATAAGTTTTTGGATTGGTTGCCCGTGTTGGACACTGCTGAATCGAACCGTACGAAGTGTTCGGCCTTGCTGAAGAAGGACTTTGGTAGGGCGAGACTTTGAAAGCCCGGTCTCCTCGGCTCCGCCGAGTGCGTTACGGGTCGAGCCGTCCTAAAGCGGCTCTTTGTATTTCAGTCCGTGCGCTTCCGCTACGGCGGCGTAAGTCACTTTGCCATCGCGCGTGTTGATGCCGCCGATTAGTGCCGGCTGTTTCTTGCACGCGCCTTCGAGGCCGAGGTCGGCGAGCAGCTCGGCATAACGCGCGGTCGCATTGCTCAACGCCTGCGTCGAGGTGCGTGCGTAGGCGCCCGGCATGTTCGCGACACAATAGTGCACCACGTCTTCTTTTACGTAGACCGGATTGTGATGCGTCGTCGCATGAGAAGTTTCCGCGCAACCGCCCTGATCGATCGCGATGTCCACGAACACACTGCCCGGTCTCATGATCCGTAACATTTCGCGCGTGATCAGCTTCGGCGCTTTCGCTCCGGGAACCAGCACGGCGCCGATGAGAAGATCGGTCGTGGGCATCAGCTCGGTGAGATTCGCTTCGTTCGAATAAAGCGTTTTCACGTTCGGCATCGTCAAATCGAGGAAACGCATCCGTTCGCCGTCCACTTCCAAAATCGTCACGTCGGCTTTCAGCCCCAGGGCCATGCGCGCGGCATTCACTCCCGAAGTTCCGCCGCCGATCACCACGACTCTGCCCGGCAACACTCCCGGCACGCCGCCCAGCAAGACGCCGTTGCCGCCATTGTGTTTCGCCAGATAATACGCGCCCATCACGACTGACATCCGCCCCGCGATTTCGCTCATCGGTTCGAGCAGCGGCAGGCGGCGGTTCACTTCGACCGTTTCATAGGCAATGCTTGTGCAGCCGGATCGGAGCAGCCCTTCGGTCAG
>DATILK010000043.1:0-7192 GCA_035476555.1 Chthoniobacterales bacterium
GCGAACGCGCTCGTGATTTGCGACCCAATCACGGTGACCGAGAGGGTCGCAGTCGCGTCTCGCCGTGAACCGTGCGCGACGAGCGTAATCGAATAACTCCCACCAGCGGTCGGCGTCCCGCTAATCAACCCACTCTGGGGATTGATGGAGAGCCCGGGCGGCAGACCAGTCGCGTCAAAACTCACCGGCGAATTGTTCGCGGTGATCTGATAACTGAATCCGTTACCGGCGTAGACAGGCGGCAGGTTAAGCGGACTAGTTATTCGAACACTATAGAGCGAGCGCGCGCCCGAGATATCGTCATCAGCGAGCGAATCCAAATCACCGATGATTGAATTCATCAGCGCGAGCACGCTTTGGCCATGCTGGTCGGGATGGTCGAGTCCAAGGACATGCCCGAATTCGTGGAGGGCGACACGGTGAAAATCGTACCTGCCGCTCAGACCGCTGCCTTGGAGCGGACCGCGATAGGAATCCCATTTCAGGTTATCGTTGAACAGAACGTCCGTTTCGGTGAAGACGCTGCCTTGACTCGACATCTTAAGCGTCACCGCGAGGACGTTCGCGGGCCAGCTCTCGCCGTAAACGGTACCGGAAAATAAAACGTCGTTGGCGCCGTCGGCGCCGGAAGAGCCAGATGGCTCTGCCGCTACGAACTGAACCATATCGACATATTGGTTCCAAATATTGAGCGCATCAGCCGCTGATGCGTTCCACGAAGCGCTCCCGTCTTGCAGCGCGCCCGAAGCGTGCGTGAGCTGGAGATGCATCGCGATTTGTGTCCCGTCCGGCCATCGGTAGCCGTTCAAGGCAAAGGACAAACCAGGCACAGCTCCGCCCAGAAAGAGAAAGAGTCCGAGGAAACAAGCTGTGAATGCGCGGCAGGACCGCACCCATGACAATGTCATTGCGCGGGAGTTAACCCCGAAGAGTCGAAACACGCCAAAGAAACAGTTTGAGAACAGTTTGAGTCACTTTGGGAACAGAATCCTGAAACCCGCCCGCTCCCCGACGTGCCAGTCTCAGGCTGAAATTGGATCGCGCGCCGTTACGGGACGCTTCGAGCCAAGCGCGTGACGAACGAAATTCTGGCCGATCTCCCACATGGGGCCGGGGAATTTTCGGCATTCGGTGAGAACATCGTCGAGCGCGGTGACGAAGAGGTTCACTTCGCGTTCGCCGATGACGAGCGGCGGGAGAATTTTGATTACGTCCATGGCGTGACCAGCGACTTGGGTGAGGATCCGATGCTTGCTCAACATCTGGGTGACCACCATTTGGGCGAAGAGGACCTTGTCGACTTTGTGGAGGAGCTTCCACGCCATCTTGAGCTTGAACTCCGTCGGCTCGTGGAACTCGATTCCGATGATGAGCCCTTTCCCGCGCACTTCCTTGATGAAAGAATGTTTCGCTCGCAGCGCGTCGACGCGTTCCATTAACAGCGTTCCCATCCGTGCCGAGTTTTCGACGAGCTTCTCGTCATCGATCACTTCGAGCGAGGCGAGTCCGCACGCCATCGCGAGATTGTTTCGGCCGAAAGTCGTCGAGTGAACGACGCAACGGTCCATCCGGCTGAAAGTCTTCTGGTAAATTTCGCGCCGAGTCACGATCGCGCCGCAGGGCACGTAGCCGCCGCTCAAACTTTTCGCGAGCGTAATAATGTCGGGCTCGAGATTCCAATGCTGGAACCCAAACATCTTCCCGGTCCGGCCGAGCCCGGTCTGGATTTCGTCGCAAAGCAATAGTGTTCCGTATTTGCGGCAAAGCTCCTGCGCTCGTTCGAAGAAATCGCTCGCCGGCGATTTGCAGCCCTTGCCTTGAACCGGCTCGATCACAAACGCGGCGACGTCGCGTTTCGCCAGTTCACGTTCCAGCGCGTCGATATCGTCGAGCGCTACCCGCGTTTCGAATCCTTCCATGAGCGGTCCGAAACCTTCGGTGAAACTTTCGCAGCCCATGAGCGAGAGCGACCCGAGGCTGAGCCCGTGAAATGCGCCTTCCAGCGAGATCACGCGCGGTCGTTGCGTCGCCGCCCGCGCAAATTTCAACGCGCCTTCCATCGCTTCCGTTCCCGAGTTGCAAAAGAAAACTGCGTCGAGATGCGGCGGCGTGCGTTTCGTAATTGCTTCGGCCAGGAGTCCACTCAAAAGCGAGCAATCCATCTGCACCATGTTCGGCAAATCCAGATCGAGCACGTCGCGGATCGCTTTCTTTATCGCCGGATGATTGCGTCCGATGTTGAAAACGCTGTAGCCGCTCAGGAAATCGAGATAGGCGGCGTTATCCATGTCGTAGAGATACGCGCCCTCGGCCCGGGCATAGACTTTGTCGAAACCGATGACGCGCTGGGCCGCGACGAGAGTGCGATTCAGATGGCGTTCGTGGAGCTGGTAATTTTCCCCCAGCCGCGCCGCGATGATTTCCTTCAGGTCAAAAGTCACGAGCAATGGTCTGCGATTTGGGCCGCAAACGCAACTCTACGGCTTCCACTCGCGGAAGGCATCGAACGCTCCCAGGCGCAGGCTGGTTTTGCTCCGGCTGTGCCGCTCCAGCTGCACGTAAAGCTATTGAAACCATTCCCAGCCTTTCTGCGAACCGCTCCGCGCGCGATCGTGCATCACGTAGCGCTCCATCTTGCGCCAGGTCACGCGCACGATTCCGCCCATCATGTCGTCCACCATCGCGAGTGGAACAATCCGGAAATCCTGACGGTTCCGAGGGAAAATGAAAAGCCGCAGGTTCACACGGAACCTGCGGCTTCCCGGTTATTGTTTCGTTAGCTTTTTATTCGTCCACAACGACGCGATTCACGACGCGAGTCTCGCCAGTGCCGTCATAATAAACGTGCACGCGTGTGCCCGGCTTGATTGTCGTAGCCTGGATCTCAGCGCCCGACCGGTTCAGGAATCGAACCGTCTTGCCCAGCGCATAGCTGATCGGACCGTCCGGACCGCGACGGACGACGATGGTCTTGCCCGGCTCGAAAGTCGTGACGGTCCCATCGGTCGAGGTTGTGGTGGTTGTCGTTTCAGTCGTACTCGCCATCGGATTGGTCTTCGTGGTGGTCGACTCCGTTGTCGTTGTGCTTGTCTGCGCGAAAGCAAAAGGCGCGATCGCCGCGCAAGCCAGAATAAGGATGCTCTTTTTCATGATGTTCCCTCCATGTTGTTGTTTTGTTTCGGCTTAGATTCGTTTCTAAACCGCGAACCGGACGGCCTGTGAAAAAAGGCGGCGCCAGTGAAAGGTTAGACAGCCCTTGGGACCGCGGTATTCAACAAATTTTTGATCTCGCGGATGAGCGGAAAATGTTTCGCGAGTTGAGCGCTTCGCCACATTCGCTAACGTGCGCCAAGCATGGCTCTTGCGCCCGATCCCATCGTCAGTCCCGAGCTGGTGAAACAGCACGGCCTCGAACCGGACGAGTACGAACGCATCAAAAAAATTCTCGGACGCGATGCGAATTTCACCGAGCTCGGAATTTTCTCCGTGATGTGGAGCGAGCATTGTTCCTATAAAAATTCGCGACGCGAGCTGAAGAAATTTCCGACGACCGGCCCGAACATTCTCGTGAAGGCCGGCGAAGAAAATGCCGGCGTCGTCGATATCGGCGACGGCTGGGCGATCGCGTTCAAGATCGAGAGCCATAATCATCCGAGCGCGATCGAGCCGTTCCAAGGCGCAGCGACCGGCGTCGGCGGAATTATTCGCGATATTTTCACGATGGGCGCGCGGCCGGAATTTTGCCTGAACTCGCTTCGGTTTGGTCCGATTACCGGCAATTCGCCGAACGTGAAAACAAATCGGCGATTATTCAGTGGCGTCGTCGCGGGAATCGCGCATTACGGCAACTGCATCGGTGTGCCGACGATTGGCGGCGAAATTTATTTCGACGAAAGTTTTGAAGGCAATCCGCTCGTGAATGTTTTTTGTCTCGGTGTGCTGCGCCACGAACAACTCGCGCGCGGCGCGGCGAGCGGCGTGGGGAATCCGGTTTTTTATGTGGGCGCGGAGACGGGACGAGATGGGTTAGCCGGCGCGGCGTTCGCTTCGCGCGAACTGACTGAGGAATCAAAACAGGATCGACCAGCGGTCCAGGTTGGCGATCCATTCAAAGAAAAATTGCTCCTCGAAGCGTGCCTCGAACTTTTGGCGACGGATGCCGTCGCCGGAATTCAAGACATGGGCGCCGCGGGATTGACTTGTTCGACTTGCGAAACAGCCAGTCGCGGCGGGACCGGCGTCGAAATCGATTTGGCGAAAGTCCCGAAACGAGAACCGGGCATGACGCCCTACGAAATTCTTCTCAGCGAATCGCAGGAACGGATGTTGATCATCGCGAAACGCGGACACGAAAATGTCGTGCGCGAGATTTTCGAGAAATGGGACGTTCCTTGTGCGGAAATCGGGAGCGTGACCGATGACGGAATGATGCGGGTGCGGAACAACGGTTCGCTCGCCGCCGAGATTCCCGCGAAACCGCTCGCGGATGAAGCGCCGCTCTACTCAAGGGAAGCGAGGCAACCTGTAGCCGGCATCGGTGATGCCGGCGCCGCGATCAACGATCCCGGCTCCAACGTGCAGGAAGCGTTGCGTCAATTGCTGCGCGATCCGACCATCGCGTCCAAGAATTGGGTCTACCGCCAATACGACCATATGGTGCGAACCGGCACGGTCGTTAGGCCAGGTTCGGACGCGGCGGTATTCCGCGTTCGCGAAGCAAACAAAATTCTCGCGGCGACGACGGATTGTAATTCGCTCTATTGCGCGCTCGATCCACGCCAAGGCGGCCGCATCGCCGTCGCTGAAGCGGCGCGAAATCTCACCTGCTCTGGCGCCATGCCGCTCGCCGTCACCGACAATTTAAATTTCGGCAACCCGTACAAACCGGAAAACTTCTGGCAGTTGCGCGAAGCGGTGGAAGGCATCGCCGAAACCTGTCGCGCCTTCGGCACCCCGGTCATCGGCGGCAACGTCTCTCTATATAATGAGAGCCCAGCCGGCGTGGTCGACCCGACGCCGACGGTCGCGATGGTGGGATTGATTGAGAAGGAAGAACACATCATGACGCAGTTCTTCAAAGCCGAAGGCGACGCGATTATTCTCGTGGGCGGAATCGGCGATGAACTTGGCGCAAGCCGGCTGCTCAAGGTTTGTCACGGATGCAAGGCGGGATCGCCGCCGCGGCTCGATGTCGAGCGCGAGCTGGCCGTGCAGAATGCGGTTCGGGAATTAATCCGCCAGGGCTTGGTGCGCAGCGCGCACGATTGTTCCGAGGGCGGCCTGGCGGTCGCGATCGCGGAATCGTGTTTCAATCCGGACGGATTGTTGGGCGCGAGGATTGAAGTCAAGAACGCGGCCCAGGCCGCGGCGACAGTTCTATTTAATGAATCGCAATCGCGGATTGTGATCTCGTGCGCTCCGGGTGATGCCGAAAAAGTTTTCGCGTCGCTGCGCGTTAAAAATGTTCCTCACCAGCAGCTCGGAGAAGTCGACCGCGACACACTTTCCATCAACGAATTCTCGTGGCCGCTCGCCGAAATTTACGACGACTGGTTCAACGCGATCCGGCGCGCGGTCGAGAGCGAGGCGGAACCCGTCCGCGGTTTGTGAAGATCGTTGATTCGCGTTTCGATTAGCGGATGCTGTGCGGACGATGCGCCCCGAGCCGACCATGAATTCCGAGCATCCCGCGCTGGCGTTTCCGCAGCACGAATGCGGCATCTTTGCTGTCTTCGGTCATCCAAACGCAGCGGTGCTCACTTACTATGGCTTGTTCGCACTCCAGCATCGCGGGCAGGAAAGCGCCGGCATTGTTACAAGCAACGGCCCCGGCTCGACCTTCCAGTTGCATCGCGACATGGGACTGGTCTCGCAGGTTTTCGGCGCGGAAGAATTGGAGCGATTGAAAGGCAATCGCGCGCTCGGCCACGCACGCTATTCCACGACCGGTTCGAGCACATTGAAAAATGCGCAGCCGTTCGTCGTCGATTGCTTCCGCGGACAGATCGCCGTCGCCCACAATGGCAACCTGATCAATGCCGCCGTTCTCCGCGACGAACTGGAACGCAAAGGCTCCATTTTCCAAACCACCGCCGATAGCGAAATCATCCCGCATCTGCTGGCTCAGCCATCGAAGAACGGCGGCAGCCCGTTGAGCGTCCTTCGCCGGCTCGAAGGCGCGTTCAGTCTTATCATCATGAGTGAAAGCGAGATCATCGGGGTGCGCGATCCGTTCGGCTTCCGGCCGCTTGTTCTCGGTAAGCTCGACGGCGCTTACATTCTTGCTTCTGAAACGTGCGCGTTCGATCTCGTCCATGCCGAATACATTCGCGAAGTTCAGCCAGGCGAAGTGGTGATCATTAGCGACGAGGGCATCCGCTCGGAGTGGCCGTTCCCGGAACAGGAAGAAGCGTTTTGCATGTTCGAGTATGTCTACTTCGCGCGGCCCGACAGCATCATGGGCGGAGTAAATGTCGCGAAGGTGCGCACCCAAATGGGACGTGAGCTAGCGCGAAGGTATCCGGTGGAGGCCGACATCGTGGTACCGGTGCCGGACTCGGGTAACTATGCAGCGCTCGGATTCGCGCACGAGCTTGGCATTCCTTATGAGCACGCCTTTGTCCGCAATCACTACATCGGGCGCACCTTTCTTCAGCCTAGTCAGCTCATCCGCGATTTCGATGTGCGGGTAAAGCTGAACCTGATCAAGGAAGCCGTGGAAGGTAAGCGCGTGGTGGTAGTGGATGATTCGATCGTGCGCGGGACCACGGCGCGCGCGCGCGTCGTGAACCTTCGTGAAGCCGGCGCCAGCGAAGTGCACATGCGAGTGAGTTGTCCGCCGCACCGGTTCGCCTGTCATTACGGAATCGATTTTCCCGATCCGGAGAAGTTGATCGCGAACCAGATGCCGATGGATGAGATCTGCAAGTATCTCGGGGTCGATAGCCTGGGATACCTCGACGTTGATGGAATGGTTCGCGCCACCGGCAAACCGGTAAACAAGTTTTGTCTCGCCTGCTTTACCGGGAACTATCCGCTGCCGGTCGATCCGGAGCTGGACAAATACATCATGGAAAAACGCGAAGGACGCTCGAAAGCCCTCGCCGCGGAAGAAGCGCATCCCAACCTTTTCGCGAACCTGAAGTAAGCCTTGGCCAAACCGAAGAAAAAGGCTTATGCGCGCGCCGGGGTC
>DATILK010000044.1:0-4032 GCA_035476555.1 Chthoniobacterales bacterium
GCACGCGAAAGAGTTTACCGGCTGGATTTTGGGCTGAGAGCCGGAGGAACGGCGGAGCCTGCGACGGGGTCCGGTCGAGGATCTTTCCCAAGGGGGTTTGAGGCGGCGGTAAACCGAGGATGGCGGCTGAATTCGCGACGGTTCGGTCGGCATCGTAGGCGAGAACCCAGGCCACTTTCGTTTTGAGCAAAATCGACTTCGCTACTTCGCTGTCGGTCGCTGCAAAGAAGCGCGCACTGTCCGCAATCCCGGGCAGCGCTTCATGCGATGAACCGGCGACGCCGGGTTGGCGCGACCAATACGCGATCGCTGGACTCCACCACCAGGGCGCAAGAAATGGTCCGTCGATCTGCAGCGCGGTTTGCCGCATGCCGATATTTTCCATTCGCCGTTCCGCGATTGCGCCGCGTTGAAAGTCGTTAGGCCAAAGTCTTTCGTCCCAATCTTTCAAAATGGGAAAGAACGAAATGGCGATCAACGTCCAGCCCGCGATTCGGTGCTTGATGAAGCTGAGGCAGATCGGGAGTGAGAGCGCGAAAAGCATCATGAAAAAATAAGCCCAGCGCGCCTGCCAGATTGTCAGAGCAAAACTCGCAGTGAGAAGCGTGGCCAGGAAAACCGGGATCGTTCGCGACCGAAACGCGATCCAGAGCAATGCGGGAAACGGTATCAGCAACAATCCAGTCCAGCGTAACCAGACTGGGTCGTTAGGCCAAACCGCGCGCAACTCGCCGATCGTCGCCGCCCAGTTGGAAAAAGTTTCGCCCGTCGCCGGCCATGGAGGCAATCGGCGTTCGATCAGCAGCGCGAGCAAAACGAGTGCGCCGCAAACCGCCCAACCGATCAGGCGATTTCGCGTCAGGAAAATTTTCCGTGCCGCGATCAATTGCACGAGTCCGAGGATAGCAAGCAAGATCAGCGGTTCGTAAAGCGAAACCCAGAGCGCCAGCCCCCAGGCAACCCCACTCGTTACGCTCCACCCGCGCGAATCCGTTGTTGTGAGCGTCCATTCCGCGCAGAGCGCGATGGCAATGAGCGCGAGCACGAGCGATTGATGATCCGGCCGTCCCAGTTCGGTCCCGTGCACGAGAATCGGACTAAGTGCGAAAAGCAGCAGCAACGCGCCTCGGTACGGCAACCGGATTCGCCGTGACCACCACCAGAGAAACCAACCCGTCAGCAATGCCAGAGCCGGCGAAACGATCGCGCCCGCCACATCGATCGCGCCGCCCATTAGCGTACTGAGCACGGCAATCAAATAATCGAACGGCGCCGTCGTGTGCGGCGTTGTTCCGCTCGGAAAATTTTCAAACCCGTGATGGCGCACGATCGTCCCCGGATGTTCCAGGCAGATTCGAACCCGCGTCATCCGAGCGTAACAATCCGCGTCCGTGAAATAAATTTCTCCGCCGACAAAAACGTCAGCGAAATTCGCGCACCGCGTCGCGATGATCAACGCCGAGAGAACGAGCAGCTCCGCAATTGCGATGAGGGTACGTCGCACCGCACCGTTCTAATCGAAATTCGCCGTAACGCAGCTCACAAAGTGAGCGAGGCCGGGCTTTCCAAATGGAAAATCGAAAATGGATATGGCTGACTCAGAAGTGGCGTCGGGCGAACTCGCGTCCGGAGCCGCTTTTTAGGTACCGCTCAAACGCGCGCGCTTTACTTTCACAAGTGAAGGCAATCGCGGTCTCCAATCTCCACGGCCAGGACTTCGCGCTGTAGAGGCATGCACCACGGTTATGATCGCGAACGCGTTCTCGCAGATTTTGGGTAACTCCTGTGTAGTGCGCGTTGTCCATTTCGCTGACAAGAATGTAGACGTAGAAAAAGCGATTCATGGGGGCTGGCCTGCCAAGCCGTAGTCTTTGGCGCGAAAGCGTGCTAGCAAAAAAACGAGCCCGCCTGCGTTACACTCCGGCGTGGCAGCCTTCGCGTTGCCGCTGCGCGCCAAAGCGAAGGCTGGGCCCACCAGGATTCGAACCTGGGACCAAGGGATTATGAGTCCCCTGCTCTAACCGCTGAGCTATAGGCCCGTCGCGGTCACGAATAAATCATGACGAGCGGCGGTTGACCAACCTGAACGTTGGACACGGATCGCGCCGACGAACGGGAGCGCCTACAAATGGAATCCGGTCTGCGGCGCGGGGCGCGGGGCGAGATTACGTTGCCGTTGCGCTTCCTTTTCCGCGGCCAGCTCAGCGGCCGTCTTGGCAGCGGGCTTTTTCTTCATGACCGCATCCATGTCCGCTTTAGTGGGTGGCGGAGGCGCTTTCTTGTGGGTCGCGACTCCGTTTCGAACCACCTGACCGTTGACGAGCTTGTAGCCGTCAACATGAGTCCAGACGCCGCTCGCGTAGGACCAACCGGAAGCAAGCGGCGCAGCCGGCTCAATTTTCGCGGTGGAGTTTGAAGTCATCGTTTTGCTCTTCTTCGAGGGATTAGCCTGCACGACGCTGGCCGCGGCGAGGCTGGTGAGAATGGCGATGGACAAAATGGTTCGTAGCATAGTTTTCGTTCGATTTGACGGCTCGCTCCGGGCGGGACTCGGGGCGGCGATTGCGGGGCGGCAACCGACGGAATCACGGATTGATCGGGCGGGACTTTCTGCGATTCGCGTCAAAAAGGCAACCTGCGCCGCAAACTTTTTTTCGAATCACTGTCCCGACCACGGCGTCGGCTGCGAAAAATGTTCGCGCGCCAGGACCACGCCGATCCGCACGAGCACGCTGATCAGAAACCCGACGACGAAACAAAAACCCGCCGCGTACCGCATCGAGCGCTCGCTCAGATCGAAAATCCCCGGCGGTTTGTCTTTGTGCATATTTAAGGATGAACTGCACGACGGCACCGCGCAAGAGGACACGCGAACCGCCGCCGGCCCGCGATGATTCTTTATCAAACGCATGCCATATTTCGGCGCGCAACTTTTGGGTTCCCGCGCCGTTTGATGAACACCTTGTCTCGGTACCTTGTCATTTTTTTCGCAGCCGCCGCAGTCCAGGCCCAGACGGTTCCTCCACTCCCGGAAAACCTCGGGCTTGGCCTGAAGGAACTCGTTGAAATATCGCAGCGCGATCAAGTGGAATTACAAAGCAGGTTGGCTTCGGCGCCGATGATTAACGTCGACCCTTCCGGTCCCGTGGTCGCGAACGTCCAGCTCAACGGCGAAAGGCCGATCGCTGAGGTGCAGGCTGCGCTGATCGCGCTCGGCCTGGAGGTTACCGCGATCGAAGAGCATTGGCGGAGCGGTTTGATTTCGGTGCGGTTGCCGCTCTCGCAAGCCGCGGCCGCGGCAAATCTTCCCGGAGTGCGCAGTGTTACCCTGGCGCGGAAGCCCGTCCGCCGCGTCGGCGCCGTTACGGCTGAAAGCAGCGTCGTGGAACACGCCGCCGAAGTGAATAAGCCGGGGATCTTTACCCCAGATGGAATCATCGGCCGCGGAATCACCGTAGGGATTGTCTCCGACTCGTTTGATGGTGCCAAGAATGTGCCGCGCGCGAGCGTCGGGGTCGCATCGGGCGATTTGCCGGGACCGGGGAATCCGGACGGCTACACCCAGCCGGTCGTGGTTTTGAATGACGACAATGGCAGCGGTTCGACGGACGAAGGCCGGGCCATGGCCGAGATCGTCCACGACATCGCGCCGGCGGCAAAGATCGCCTTCGCCGCTTGCGGGCCGACTCAGGCTTCGATGGCCAACAGCATCCGCAATTTGCGAACTTCCGGGCAGGCCCTTTGCGATATCATCGTCGACGACATCGGATTTTCCGACGAACCATTCTTCTCCGACGGACTTCTTTCCCAGACGATCGATGACGTCGTGACCAGCAATAGTTTGACTGGGAAAAAGGTTGTCTACTTTTCCGCATCGGGGAACAGCGGCAACCGCGGCTACGACGCGAGCGCCAACATCGTTTCGGTCGAGACCGGAATTCAGTCGGCGCCCACCATTCATTTTGGCACCGTTCCGTCTTCGCTCTATGCCGGTGGCTTTCAGAATCTGAATACAAGCGGCACACCTTCCAT
>DATILK010000045.1:0-6490 GCA_035476555.1 Chthoniobacterales bacterium
CTTCGATTTTCAGTTTCCCGAAAAGGTGACGCGTCTTTTGGTAATAGGTAATCATCGCCGCGTCCGGTGGATTGTCGCCGATGAACGTCGCGGCGCCGCTGGCGAAGCCGCCGTTCGCATCGATCCGTTGCTGGACCGGCCGCGCGGAAACGAACGTCGCTTCCGAATTCAGAATCTCGGGCGTCAACGAGCGCCACGGAGTGATGTCGTCGATCACCCAGATGCCGCGGCCGTGCGTTGCGAGCACGAGATCGTGATCGCGCGGATGCACCGCGAGGTCGCGCACCGCGACCGCTGGAAAGCGACTGCCCTTGAATTGCGCCCAGTTCTTCCCGCTATCGATCGAAACGAAAAGGCCGAACTCGGTGCCGACAAAGACGAGGTCCTTGTTCACGAGATCGTCTTTCACGACGTGGGCGTAACCGCGGACGCCTTTCGAATCCTGCGCAGTGATCAGCGGCGTCCAGGTCTTACCGTAATCGGTCGTGCGGAAAACATACGGCGCCATGTCGCCAAAGGTGTGGCGATCGAACGCCGCGTAAGCCGTGCCTGCGTCGAAGTTGCTCGCCTGCACCCAACTCACCCACGAATTCTTGGGCAGGTTCGGCACGTTGCCGACGACGTTCGTCCAGTTCTTCGCGCCGTCTTTTGTCACCTGCACGTTGCCGTCATCGGTGCCGACCCAGATCACGTTCTTGTCCTTCGGCGATTCGCTGATGGAATAAATCGTCGTGTGCATTTCCGCGGCGGAATTGTCCACCGTGATGCCGCCGGATTGTTCCTGCTTCTGTTTCTCCGGATCGTTCGTGCTCAGGTCCGGCGAAATCCGGTCCCACGTCTGGCCGTGATCGCGCGAACGGAAGAGGAACTGCGCGCCGATGTAGATCGTACCCTTCTCGTTAGGCGAAAGCGCGATCGGGGTATTCCAGTTCCAGCGGAGTTTCTCCTTGTAGTTCGCCTTCGGCTGAACGTCGCGCCGCTCGTGCGTGTAACGATTCACCCGCCCGACGAAACCGCCCTGCGCTTCCGCGTAGAGATAATCGGGATCGCTCGGGTCCGGGAACATCCAGAAGCCGTCGCCGCCGTACATGTTTTCCCACTGCGAATTCGCGATGCCGCCCGGGTATTGGGACTGGCCCACCCACGAGCTGTTGTCCTGCAACCCGCCGTAAACCCGGAACGGATCCGCGTCGTCGACGCTCACGTGATAGAACTGCGAGATAGGGAGGTTCTCGGCCTTCCACCATTTCGCGCCGCCGTTGTAGGAATAGTAAACGCCGCCGTCATCGCCCGAGACGACCGTTTGCGTGTTCGTCGGATCGATCCAGACCGCGTGGAGATCGCCGTGCGCGCCGCTGAATCCGCCCACGACCGCGAAACTTTTGCCCGCGTCGTCACTTCTGATCAACGGCCCGTCCGTTTTGAAAACGCGATCCGGATTTTTCGGATCGACGATCAGTTGCGCGAAATAAAACGGGCGCCAGACCATCCAACTGCTTTTGTCGCGCTTGTCCCAAGTCGCGCCGCCGTCATCGGAAACGAAGAGCGCGCTATCCTTTGATTCAACGACGCAATAAACGCGCTTCGGGTTCGATGGCGCAATCGCTACCGCGAGACGGCCGTAGGGTTTGCTTGGGAAACCTTTGTTGGCTTCCGGCGTGACCTCGGTCCAGGTCGCGCCGCCGTCCGCTGAGCGGAACAATCCGCTGCCTGACGGTTTGTCCGGACCGTCGCCGCCGGAACGGAACGTCCAGCCTTTTCGCCGGAAATCCCACATGCAGGCGAAGAGACCGTTCGGATCGTTCGGATCCATCGCGACCCACGACGCGCCGGTCGAAGGATTAGCGCCTTTCAAAACGAGGTTCCAAGTTTTGCCGCCGTCCGTCGTCTTGTAGAGGCCGCGATCCGTTGAATCACTCCAGAGATTTCCGGGAACCGCCGCGTAAACAGTGTCGCTGCTTGCGGGACTGACGACGATCTTCGCGATTCGTTCCGATTTATCGAGGCCGGAAAAGGTCCAGGTCTCGCCGCCATCGTTCGATTTATAAATGCCGTTGCCGATCGACACGCTGTTGCGCGTCCAGCTTTCGCCTGTGCCCACCCAAATGTTCTTCGGGTTTTTCGGATCGAGCGTCACCGCGCCGATCGATTGGACCGGCTGCTCGTCGAACACCGGCTTGTAACGCGTGCCGCTGTCTTCCGATTTCCAGATGCCGCCGCTGGCCGCGCCGACGAAAATCGTCAGTTTGCCGCTCGGTTCGCGGATCGCGTCAATCGCCGAGATGCGGCCGCTCATCGCGGCCGACCCGATGTTGCGCGCGCCGAGGCCCGAGATGGTGGATGAACTGAAAGGCGTCTGTGCCTGGTCAGCCGCGAACGCCGCGGCCACAAAACAGATTGCGAGAAGGAAAGAATATTTGAAAAAGCGCATAAAATTTATTTGGAAGCGGTTGCGGGAAATTTGAAAATCGTGTCGTCAATCGGCGCATTCGCCTCGGCTTTTTCGAAAATGATTTTCTGTTTGTCGGTCGATCCTTTCGGGCCGCCCTCGATCGAGAACGGGAAATAGGCGCCGTTGATTTTTTCGTAATCGCCGATGTCTGTCTCCGTCTCGACTTTCGCGCCGTTCTTATCCCGCTGAGTGATCACGCGGATTTCGAGGAAATGGTCGGGGTCGAGATAAACGTAATTGATGTCGCCGTTCTTGCGCACGACCCGCAGCTTGTGCGCCGGCGTTCCGTCCACGTCTTCGATCCCGAGATATTCGACCGTGCTTCCTTTCTCCTTCCAATTGATGAGCGGCCCGTCGATCTCCGCGTCTTCGACCAGTTCCTTCGCGTCGTCCGCCGAGACTTTTTCCGGATCTTTCCGCCCTTGGAACGGCGAGATCTTCCAGCCTTCGGTGCCGTCAAACGCTTCGATGCGCGTCATTCCCTGCAACGTCGTCTCTTCGCGGACCGCGCCCGGGCGTTTCTTCACGATGACGTAGCCCAATTCGAGCTTGCCATCGTTGACCACCATTTTTCCGTTTAGCTTCAACGACGTCACCGCAGCCAGCGCCTGCGCGCCCCCTTTGGCCTCAGTGTTTTTTGCGACCAGTGTGTCGACGGTTTCCTGCACCTTGATCGACTCCGGCCCCTGCGCATAAAGTCCGGCCGCTGCGAGCGAACCGACGACGAGAACGACAATTCTTTTCATAGATATGGATTCCGAAATCGCGGCGCACTTCGCCGCGAAACGCGACACCACGGTGGAGCGACCGCAGGATCTCGTTCCTTCTCTTTTAGAAGCTTGAACGTCTTCGCGCAACCCACTAATTCTGGCTTCGCATGAATGGTCAGCCGCCAACGCCTCCACCACCACCGCCGTCGGCGCCAGTTCCACCGATCCAACCGGCGCCCGTTTATTATCCGCCGCCGCGCTCGGGCATGGGCTGTTTCGCCAAGGGTTGTCTCACCATTCTCGTCCTTGGATTTCTTTTCTGCGCAGTCGTCGGCATCGGCGGCTGGTGGTTTTACAAGAAAACTTTTAACAACCTCACCGCCACGGCCCCCATCGATGTCCAGGTCGAAAAACCGACTGTCGTCCAAACCAAAACCGCAGACGAATCCGCCAGCCGCCTGGACGAATCGATCTCGCATAACCAGGAAACGACTGTCGAATTCACCGGCCCGGAGCTGAATTACCTCCTCCAGCGGAATTCCGACTTGGATTTCCTTCGTGGCCGCACCCGGATCGATATCGCGGATTCCACCATGACCGTCGCGATGAGCGCGCCGCTCGATTCATTGCCCTGGCCCGGCCTGAAAGGCCGCTATTTCAATGGCACGGTGCGTTTCAGCATGACCTACGCATCGGGAGAATTTCAGCTCGAGATCATTTCCGCGGAAGCGAACGGCAACCAATTTCCGAGTTCGCTTCTTTCCTCCTTCAACTCGTCTTTTAACGACAGCATGAACGAGGAATTCCGGAAGGAGTTGCGCAAGAGCAACCGGGAAAGCGAATTCTGGAACCACGTCAAGAGCATCGTGCTCAAGGACGACAAGCTCATCATCACGACCAAGGCGGAGTAGCCGTCGGAAACCTCAAACAAAGATAGACCAAATGAAAACAAAACAATGGTTCGGTTCAGTAATAGCAATAGCGCTTCTCGGCGCGTTCGTCAGCGTCGCCGCTTCAGCGGCGGACGCTCAGAAAACGACGACCACCACCACGGTGACCAAAACCAGGGTCGCCAAGGTTAATAAAACGGGCTGGTGGATACGCATCGACACGGAAAAGACAGTCGCATCCAGCATCTCGTTTCAGGTCGGCTTAACAAGGGCGGACCGTAAGGACTGGCGCACCTGGACGGCTGGCGAGCCCGCCGAATTCGATCTGGCGGAAATGCGCCTCTGGCCCAAGCTTCATATCCGCGCGAAAACGGACCCGAAAAATAAGAAGGCGGTGTTCTGCGTCTTTTACGGAGATCACGGAGTCGAGCATTTCAAATTCGACGGCGACAAGGATGATAACATGAAGTCGACTCATAAGGACAACGATTGCCATCCGTAGAGCTGGAGCGATCCCGCCAGCGTCAGGTTCCAGGGAAAACTTCCGCGGCGATTTCGAAAGACCGGAGGCGCGCGGCGTGATCGTAAATTTGCCCGGTCGCGATGATTTCGTCGGCTTGGGTTTGGGCAATAAATTCCTCGAGGCGCCGACGAACGGTCTCGGGTGAACCGACGGCAGCGTAACGAGTCCGCTGATCAATCGCGGCGCGCTCCGCGGAGCTGCATCGATCGTCGATGGAATCGACGGGCGGCGGAAGTTTTCCCGGCCGGCCTCGGACCATAGTGAGAAATTGCAATTGCGCCGAAGTGAAAAGCCGGCGCGCTTCGTCGTCGTTTTCCGCGGCGAAAACTCCGGCGCCGATAATCACGTACGGTTTTTCGAGTTGAGCTGAGGGATGGAAATCCCGGCGATAAAGATGGAGCGCGACCTCCAAGTATTCCGGCGCGAAATGCGACGCGAACGCGAAGGGCAGCCCGAGTTCCGCGGCAAGCCGCGCGCTGAAATCGCTCGAGCCGAGAAGATAGAGCGGAATGTTTAGTCCCATGCCGGGCACGGCCTCGACGCCGTGGACAGCGCCGGCGAAATACGATTGCAGCTCGAGAACGTCCTGCGGAAAAGTGTCGCCGCTGCTGCCGAGATTGCGGCGCAAGGCGCGGGCGGTGCGTTGATCGCTTCCCGGCGCGCGTCCCAAACCGAGATCGATCCTGCCCGGAAAAAGCGATTCGAGCGTGCCGAATTGCTCCGCGATTACGAGCGGCGCGTGGTTCGGCAACATGATCCCGCCGGCGCCAACGCGGATCGTTTTCGTTTTCCCTGCGACATGCGAAATCACAACCGACGTCGCCGCGCTCGCGATGCCCGGAAGATTGTGATGTTCCGCGAGCCAGAAGCGATGGTAACCCCATTGCTCGGCGTGTCGCGCGAGATCGACCGTGTTCCGAAACGCCAGCGCCGCGTCGCCGCCTTCGATGATCGGCGAAAGATCGAGAGTCGAAAGACGCGGCATAGCAGAAGGTAATCGCGCCTTCCCGTTTTGGGTAGCGCACGCGTCTCGCGTGTTGGTTTCGGCGTCTCGCCGAAACAATCTTTGCTGTTAGCAACGCATTCAGTGTCGGCATAACCGACACCGAAATCCACGATGGCGAGACGCCATCGCCAACGCGCGAGACGCGCGCGCTACCCAAGGCGATTGCGACTCAGTCCGTTAGATGAAAGGTTCCGTGATGTATCCGACCAAAGGTTACGCGGCCAAGTCCAAAACTTCACCACTCGCGCCATTTTCTTTCGAGCGGCGCGATCCTGGCGCGACGGACGTCCAGATCGAAATTCTCTTTTGCGGCGTCTGTCATTCCGATATTCACACCGCCCGCGGCGAGTGGGGCGGCACCAAATATCCTTGCGTGCCCGGGCACGAGATTGTCGGCCGCGTGGTGAAGGCCGGACGTGACGTAAAGAATTTTCGCGAAGGCGATCTGGCCGCAGTCGGTTGCATGGTCGATTCCTGCCGGACTTGCGACAACTGCCGCGACCATCTCGAGCAATTCTGCGATAACGGGCCGGTCTTCACTTACAACAGCGACGACAAACACACCGGCGGCACCACCTACGGCGGATATTCCAAGAGCATCGTGGTCGACCAGGATTTCGTCCTTCGGATTTCCGACAAACTCGATCTTGCCGCGACCGCGCCGCTCTTGTGCGCTGGCATCACGACCTACTCGCCGCTTCGCCATTGGCAGATCGGAAAAGGTCACAAGGTCGGCGTCGTCGGTCTCGGTGGCCTGGGACACATGGGAGTCAAATTCGCAAACGCGTTCGGCGCGCACGTGGCGCTCTTCACCACTTCGCCAAATAAAACCGCCGACGCGAAAAAGCTGGGCGCCCACGAAGTGATTCTCTCGAAGAACGAAGACGAAATGGAGAAGCACGAGAAAAC
>DATILK010000046.1:0-2843 GCA_035476555.1 Chthoniobacterales bacterium
AGTTGGTCAGGCGTGAGGTGATTTCGAAACGGGGTTCGCCAAGAGCCCAGGCAGTGCCGACCGAGAGCAGCAGCATGAGAAGGGCGATTGAGCGCATCGGCATAAACGGAGTCAGATTCTACCCCAATGCCGTGACAGGAGAAGGCCTCCCTCGGCAGCTCTCCTCGTTAGGCCGAAACGGGAGACGTTTCGCGTTTGTGTTCGAGGGCCTTGCGGACAGCGGTCGCGAGTTGGGCGCGGGTGAAGGGCTTCGCGAGAAAACGGTGATCGAGCGCGACGTCTTCATCTCGCAGGCGTTTATCGCCAGCGTAACCGGAAACCAGCAACACGCGCACCTCGGGACGGTGAGTCTCCAGCCAATGCGCAAGCGTCACGCCGTCGAGCCGCGGCATGCCGACGTCAGTTAAAACCAGATCGACCCGGATGCCATCCGAGGCGCTAAGCATTCGCTGCGCAATCTCGCCGTCCGCCGCTTCCCGCACCTTGTAACCGAGCTCACGCAAGGTAGCGACAGTGACCTCGCGCAATGATTCTTCATCCTCGACCACCAGAATGGACTCATCCCCTTTCGGCAGTTCACTCGCCCGGGGCGGATGCGGCAGATCGGGTACCGCCGCCGGCTCCACCCGCGGCAGATAGACGCGAAATGTAGTTCCCTTCCCGAGCTCGCTCTCGACCCTGATGAAACCGCCGCTCTGTTTCGCAATTCCGTAACACGTGGCCAAGCCAAGGCCGGTGCCTTTGCCGTCCTCTTTAGTCGTGAAGAATGGCTCAAAAATATGGGCCTGCGTTTCCGGACTCATTCCGGTGCCGGTATCGGCAACTTGAACGAGGACGTACTCGCCCGGGGTCACGCCTTCGGCCTCCGCTTCCGAATTGCTCACGACAACTTGCTCGGTCTCGACGCGCAATTCACCGCCGGTCGCCATCGAGTCGCGCGCATTGACGACGAGGTTCACAATCAGCTGCTCGATCTGGCCGGGCTCGGCCTTGATACAGCCGCCTTCCGGACCGAGTAGAAGCGTGAAATAAATATCTTCACCGGCAATCCGATGCAGGATCTTATCGATATCAATGATCGTGGAATTAACGTCGATTATTCGCGGCCAGGTCACCTGGTTTCGACTAAACGCGAGTAACTGCGCGATCAGGCCGGTGCCGCGATCGGCCGCCTTCAGGATTTCGCTCAAGTTTTGCGCCAGCGTCCCCTCAGGCTCCGCCAAACTCATCAGGGTCTCGGTGTAACCGATAATCACCGCCAGGATGTTGTTGAAATCGTGCGCGACACCCCCGGCCAACTGTCCCACCGCTTCGAGCTTTTGCGATTGCCGGCGTTGCGATTCGAGTTGCGTCCGTTCGGTAATGTCGACCGCGACTCCGCCGACGAACCGGTCGCCATGGCGATCGCGAATCGGGAACTTGAGCACGAGCCATTGATTTTCGTCCCGTCCGGGAAGCGGCATCCGCTCCAGGAATTCGCGCGATTCGCCGGCCTCCAGAACGACCGCGTCATTCGCCTGCATCTCCGCGGCAACCTCAGCGGGCCAAAGGTCGAAATCGGTTCGGGTGGCGTCGTCGCGCGATAAACCGAATTGTTTCTCAAACGCTTTGTTCAAATAGACGTAGCGGCCGTTCCGATCTTTGGTGAAGGCGACGACCGGGCTGTTGTCCATGAAAGCGCGGAAGCGTTCCTCGCTTTCCCGCAAAATTTCTTCGCCGCGGCGGCGCTCGCCGATTTCCTGCCGCAACTCGGCGTTTGTTCGATCCAGCTCGCAAGTCCGCTCGGCCACCATGGCGTTGAGTTGTTCGAGCTGCGCGTTCGCCGCCTGAGTTGCAGCCCACTTGTAACAAAGGGCGTGGGCCAGCAGCAGTACTTCGATATTATCGAACGGCTTCTTGAGCACGACCAGGTTATGCGGAGCGCTCACCTTTTCGGCGACCTCCTGCCACGAGTAATCCGAATACGCGGTGCAAAGCACGATTTGAAGATCGGGCGCCACTTCCCAGAGACGGATCATGGTCTGCACGCCATCCCATCCAGGCGGCATCCGCACATCGACAAACGCGAGCGCATACGGACGACCGGCAGCTTGCGCGCTACGCAGCATCGACAGCGCTTCCTCCCCTTGAAACGCGCTGTCGATTTCAAATGTCTTGCGCGTTGCGCTTGGCGGCGTCTGCCCGAAAAGGATCGCCTCGGCTGCGGCCAAATCCACCGCGCGCTTAACTTCCGGGGCGAGAATTTTCCGGAAATCGGCGTGGATCGCCGGATTGTCGTCGACAATCAGAATGCGGTTGTTCTCCTCTTGCGTCATGACGCGTTTACTTTCGCGGCGACTGGCAGTTCGAGCGTGAAGGTGGCGCCGGCGCCAAGTCCGTCGCTCTCCGCCCAGAGCGAGCCGCCAAGTTCACGCGCGACGATGGCCGAACTGTGCAGGCCAAATCCGTGGCCGTCTGCTTTTGTCGTAAAGCCGTGCGAGAAAATTTTGACCAGGTTTTCCGCCGAAATCCCGGTGCCATTGTCTTTGACTGCGATTCGGACCCGATCCTCGCCCTCTGGCCGAAGGAGAATCTCAAGCTCCTTATGTTCCTGCGCATGTTCCTCCATCGCGTATTTTGCGTTGCGAACAAGGTTCACCAAAATTTGCAGGACCTTGTGTTTATCTACCGCAACTAGCGGGACGTCGGAATAGTTGCGGACAACGTGAACGCTGTGGCGGACCAAGGCCGCGGCGTTCATCTGGAGAGCGTCTTCCGCAAGACCGGCAAGGGAAACCGGCTCGACGACGCCGGCGACACGAGCGTAGCTTTGCTGCATCGCGACGATGTCTTTGATGTGGTCC
>DATILK010000047.1:0-2720 GCA_035476555.1 Chthoniobacterales bacterium
GTTTTCTCGGCTCGAATATTTTCCAATTTGCCAAGTATCCCGTAAGCGGCGGCCAGGGCGGGCGCAACGCGAACAAGTACGAGAACCGCCGCAATATCACTTACGGGCAGGCGCTTCGTTACCAGCAGTTGATGGAAGGGATCGCGCGCGACGTTTGCCTAAAGTGTTTCGATTTCAAAGGCCAATGCACCTACAACGGACTGAAGACTCCGCCCGCTTTGACCATGGCCGGTTCGAACAAAAGCTTTCTCGCGGCCAATTCCTATTCGCTCGCCTACGGCCGCAACCTCACCGACGAAGATGTCGACCTCGCGCGCAATGTCGTGATGATTGGCAAGACCATCGAGAAGGCGCTGTTTCCGCACGAGTCGCCCATCGGGAAAGTAATCAAGATTAACGGGCATCCGGTATCGGTGATCGGAGTTCTCGCGGAGAAAGGATCCGCGTTCGGACAAAGCCAGGACGACATCCTCGTGATGCCGATCACGCGGTTCTTCGAAAATTTCGGGTCGGCCAAGCGCACCATAAACATCGCTACCCAATCATTCTCGACTGAGAGTTATAATCGAACGCTGGATAAAGGCATCGGGGCGATGCGCATCGCTCGCGGGCTGAAGCCGAATCAGCCGGACGACTTCGAGATTTACTCGAACGACTCGTTGAAGAGCGCCTTCGCCTCGGTGGCCGACGTCGTGCGCGTGGGCGCGTTCGTGATCAGCCTGATCGCGCTCGTCGCCGCTGGTATCGGGATCATGAACATCATGCTGGTCAGCGTAACGGAACGGACCAAGGAGATCGGGATCCGGAAATCGATTGGCGCGCGGAGCCGCGATATCCTGCGACAGTTTCTTACCGAAGCAGTTTTCATTTCGGAAGCGGGCGGCATTGTGGGAATTTTGCTCGGCGTGATCGGCGGCGATCTGCTGGCGGCATGGCTCCAGGCCGATCTCATTTTTCCCTACGGCTGGGCCATTGCGGGTCTCGTCGTCTGTTCGGCCATCGGCATCGGGTTTGGATTTTATCCAGCCTACCGGGCAGCGTCGCTCGACCCGATCGAAGCGCTTCGCTTCGAATAAGGTAAGGCTCCGGCGCGGAGGCAGAGGCACGCAACTTGCGCTGCTTTGCTTTGACATGCTTTGCGCACCTCTTATTCTCGGCCTTTTCGCTCGCTACCGCCGTGCCTGCTTCGCAAGAATCTCCTGCCGGGACAGCGCCTAGCGTTCTTCTCGTCGAAGAATACGATGCGCTAACGGCCGCTATTACTTCGGCGCTGAAGAAATTCGCGCCGGGTCATCGCGTGCTTGCCGTCGACTCGCTTTCCGAGGCTGAAGCCCGCGTCGTCGAAACGAGTCCGGTTTTGCTGATCGTGGATTTCGATCCGCCGCGACCGGACGCGATTGAAATTCTCGAGCGTATTGCCGCGGCCAAACCCGATGCGCGTTTTCTGGCGATCGCGTCCGGTGTTCCATCGGAATTGAATTCGCAACGCGGCGGACCCAGCGCGATTCAATTCATCGAGAAACCGTTCGACCTTTCCGAATTCGGCGCGGCCGTGCAGGCGTTGCTCGGCCCGTGGTCGTATCCGGGTTCCGGCGATTCCCGCGGCACCTTGCGCGATTTGAATCCGCAGGACCTTATCCCTCTTCAGTGTTTGAACGTGGCCACTTCCGTTCTGCACTTGCGATGCGAAGACGATCGGCGTGGTGAAATTCATTTTCTCGACGGTCAGATCACGCATGCCGTCACCGGAAATTTTAGCGGCCTCGGAGCGCTCCACCAGATGATGCGTTGGAAGAATGTTCGCGCCAAAGAAACCGAGAGGGTCATTGACGCGCCGCGCACGATTCACGGGTCCTGGCCGCAAATTATTTTGGAATCGCTTCGGCATGCCGCCACTGCGGTCGACGAGCCTCCGCCGCCCGTGGTTCCCGCGGCGCCGCCTGAACGACCAAAGCCGGTAAACAAGAAAACGGGAAAGAAGATCGTGGTGATCGACGACACCGAGATGCTGTTGATCTTCGTCGCGGACACGCTCGCGACCGCCGATCCGAATCTCGAGATCGTGACTGCCTTCACCGGGAGCGAAGGAATCCGGCGCACCGAAGTCATGCTGCCGGATCTGGTGTTGCTCGATTACAGTTTGCCGGATCTCCGCGGCGATCAGGTTTGCGAACGACTGTTGCAGAACGAGGCGACCGCGCGAGTGCCGGTGGTCATGATGTCGGGTCACGTGGGAGAAATGGCGGCGACCGCGCGAAAATACAGAAACGTCGTGGCGACGATCGAGAAGCCGTTCATGTCTGAAGCATTGGTCGCGCTCGTCAAGGAAACGATGGCGAAAGGTCCTTTGCCGGCGCAGGCACTGCCGCGCCAGGGAAACGGGAAAAAAAAGCCAGCGAAGAAGAACGGAGCCAGTGCCGTAAAAGACCTGACAGCAGTTGTTCCTCCGCCCACTCCGCCAATGCCGGTCCCCGCGCCGCCTCCGCCAACTCCGCCCGCGCCAGCGGTGGCCGAACCGCCGCCTGCTGCCCGGTCTCCTGTTCCTGCTCCCATTGCTTCGCGACCGCTCTCTAAAATCACCAGCCTCGCTGCCGCAAATGGCAGCTCAGTCGTTCTCGGATTAGGAATGGAAGTTCTCGCGGTTGAGTTCACGCCGCGCTTTCAAATCGGCGCCATTCGCGCGCGCCCGACGGCGACTACGCTTTCGCTCACCCATTCCT
>DATILK010000048.1:0-2075 GCA_035476555.1 Chthoniobacterales bacterium
CGAGGAGGAACTGGCACCAGAGATAAACCATCCCGCGCCAGGAATATTTTACTTCGCCGTCCGGTGTCGATTTCAGGACGCCTTTCTTGATGTTGTGCGCGATCTGGTCGCGTAAATCGTTTTCCACTTCGAGCTGAATACGATCTTCATCCATCGGGTCGATCACGCTGGTCTCAACCTGATTCTGTCGGAGGAATTCCCGGTGGCTTTGGTAAAGTTGCCAGAACGATTGATCGGGCCGCTGCCGATTGATCCGGAATTGCGGGGTTAATTTCAATCCGTAGGAAAGCGGATAATTCCACGTCGTCCAGATCGTGCCGTCGTTCGCGCGCGAGGAAATTCGCAGATAATAAAACGAGAGATCGTTCTGCTCGTTCAGACAGATCGTGGCTTGGGCGCGATCTTCTTCTTTGTAAAATAGGCGGAAGAATTGCCGGTAATCTTCCCAGTCCCAACCGGCGTCGCTCACATGGACAAAACCTTCGTTGTGAATCTCGGCGCTGATTTCATCGAGCGTTGGGAAAACATCGGGTGACGGCGGGCTCTTCGGACGAAGTGCTTTTTCCCTGGGCAGGCGCAGGGCGCGGATGCGGGTGAGAATTTCCAGCCACGGCAAAAAGAACCAGGCCAGCGCCGCCGCGAGTCCGGCGATCCAATTTCCCGACACGAAATAGACCGCGAGAAAAGTGGAGACGAGGATGCCGACTGCGCCGGCTTTTTGCGCGAACGCCGTCTGATAGCTGCGCAAGGCGACGCTGAGCACAGCGACGCCGAGCGTTAGAAAAAGACCAAAAAGCATTAAGGCTCGATTCCGTGCTTGGTCAGAAATTTTTCCAGCTGATCGGTATCGAAATTGGCGAGCACGTCATCGCCGGCGACGAGCGTCGGCACATAGGTCTGGTCGGATAATTCTCGCATTTCCTCGTAAGCGTCGCGGTCCCGGCCGACATCGATCTCGGTAAATTGGTAGCCACGCTCGGTGAGATACTCCTTCGCATCGATGCACCAGGAACACCAGGCGCGGCTGTAGAGAGTAATGTCGGGCACGGCATCGGAATAAACCCGACGCGTTTCTCCGTCAACCGTAGGAGTTCTCAATACGCCTTCGCCCAATAAACCCGGCGCGGGCTTGGGTTTCCCGTGAATGGACAGGTGCCGGCTTCGGGCGGATTCGCCGGATCATCCAGCGGCACGACACGGATAGTGACCTTGAGGTCGTTCTTGATTTGTTCTTCGACGCCGCGCGATCCATCCCAATGAGTGAGCGCGAATCCGCCGTGGATTTCGGGCCGCGACGAATCCTTCGGCGTGAAGAACGAGTAAAATTCCTCCTTCGAATCGATGCGGTGCGTGTGGGCATCGCGAAATTGCGTGGCGCGTTCCAAGAGATTTTGCTGAATCGAATTCAGCATCTCCGTGGCGCGACCAACGAAATCTTGCGAAGTGATCGATTCCTTTGCCTTTACCGGTTGATCGCGCCGGCTCACAGCGACGGTGCCCGATTCCAAATCGCGCGGACCGAGTTCGACCCGCAACGGCACGCCTTTTTTAATCCATTCCCAATTCTTGACGCCACCGCCCAGATCACGGCGATCGACTTCTACTTCGATCGCCGCGTCGAAGTAGCGCTGCCCCCGCAATTTAGCGGCGAGCTTGTCGGCCGCTTCCAGAACCGCGGCCCGCGTTTCTTCCTTGGGCGTGATCGGAACAATCACGATGTGGGTGGGCGCGATTCGCGGCGGCAACACCAGCCCGTCATCGTCCGCGTGCATCATGATGAGCGTGCCGATCATGCGCGTCGTCATTCCCCAGCTCGTCGTCCAGCCAAACTCCTGTTTGCCATCGCGCGTCTGAAATTGAATTCCGCTGGCCCGCGAAAAATTTTGCCCAAGAAAATGCGAGGTGCCGGCCTGGATCGCCTTCCGGTCCTGGACCATCGCTTCGATGCAAAGCGTCTGGACCGCGCCGGGGAAACGCTCGCTCTCGGATTTCTCGCCGTGGAAAACCGGCAGCGCCACGTGATCGCGCGCGAACGTTTCGTAAACGTCGAGCATTCGCTTCGTCTCTTCGCGCGC
>DATILK010000049.1:0-10675 GCA_035476555.1 Chthoniobacterales bacterium
GCATCACCGATGCCGGCTACAATGTTCAACGTCGTTCTCGTCGAGCCGGAAATCCCGCCGAACACTGGCAACATCGGGCGGCTTTGTCTCGCTACCGGATCGACGCTGCACCTGGTGAAGCCGCTCGGCTTCTCCATCGACGATCGCGCGTTGAAACGGGCGGGACTCGACTACTGGAAGGAAGTCGACGTGAAGCTCTGGAATTCCTTCGATCAGTTGCGACTCGAATGCGGATCGCGCGCACGTTTCTTTTTTCTGACGACCAAATCGGCCCGCGCTTATTACGATTTAAAGTTTCTCTCCGGTGATTTTTTGGTGTTCGGACGCGAAACGAAAGGCTTGCCGGAGCACTTGCTTGCGAAGCATCGCGAAGAACTGCTCACGATTCCGATGCGCGGCACGCGCAGTTTGAATCTCGCCACGGCCGTGGGGATTGTTTTATTCGAAGCCATGCGGCAACAGCAACGCCCGGCCTGAAGATGGGAATGCCGCGCCCCGTCGCCGTTTTCCTTTATCACGCGCTGGGGCGCATCCAGGCGGTGGCGGCGAATCTGGCAAATGCCGGGCGTTCGGTTCCGCGAGAATATCGGCGCTACGACGTTTCCAAAATGCTCCGCGCCCATCGGCTCGCGCGCCGGCTCGACGATGGCGAGGAAATTCTCGATGTCGGTTGCGGCGACGCCGGGCTCCTGCGCGACCTCGCTTTGTTTCGCACCTTGAAACGACGTGTCGGAATCGACGTCGAACTTCCGCGAACGTCAGAGCCGCAGATCGAAGTGGCTGCTTACGACGGCCAATCGCTTCCTTTCGCCGATTCCAGCTTCGACTCGGTAATCTTCGGCTATTTTCTCCATTACCTGACCCGCGAACATGCGCTTCGGTTATTGAAGGAAGGTTGTCGCGTGGCGCGGCGAAATCTTTTCGTGCTCGATGACAGCCGGGCGGAGTGGAGTTTTTGGTATCGAATGCGGAACCGGCTGGAGCGGCTCCGGAGCGACATCCTTTATCGGGCCGTCAGCGGCGAGCTGTACCGTGGCGCCGGCAACGAGGAAATGTATCTGACCTACGATGGGTGGCGCGCCCTGCTGAACGAGCTGCCCCGCGTGGTTTCGGTCGAAGTCGAGCCGCTGGATCGAATCTCCGGGCTGGTGCATCACACCTTGTTCCACGTTCGGCTCGGGGCGGGCGGGGGTTACTAACCAAGTTGAATAAACGCAAATCTCGACGGTCTAATCATTCGAGGGACAATTATGAAAACACTTTTACTTTCAGCTCTGGCTTTAACGATCGCGGCCGCGCCAATTTTCGGCGAGGACCAGGATCAACCGAAGCAGCCTAAGAAACAGACGCCGCCGCAGCGGCAGGTGAACCAGGTGCCGAAGAGCTACACGCCGCGCGTGCAGCAGCAACTGAACGCGAGAACGCAGGCCACGTTGCAGAATAAACCAAACGTCAATCGGACTTACACGCCGAAAACCTACACGCCGAATGTTCAGAACCGGACGCGCACTTATACCCCGCCAAATCAGGATGCGGCGGTCAATGCGAACAACAAGCTGAACAATCCGAATTGGAACCGGAATCGTTACCGCACCAATCCGAATGTCGTCACGAACCAGACACCGAACACGAATGTCCAGGCGAACACGACGGTCCGGAACCACGATTGGCGAAACCGCCAAAACAACACGACGAACACGTTCACTTACCAGCAGGCACGCAGCCGGTTTAATCATCAGCACCACGATCGCAGTTGGTGGAGGAGCCACTATTCACGCATCAGCCTCTTCGCCGGCGGCTACTACTTTTGGAACGACGGCTATTGGTATCCTGCCTACGGATACGATCCGGGTTACAGCACTTACGCGTATGACGAGCCGATTTACGGCTACAACGATCTCGACCCCGGCCAGGTTATTGCCAACGTTCAAGCCGCACTCCAGGAGCAGGGCTATTATCGCGATGCGGTGGACGGGTTGATCGGACCGAACACGCGCGCGGCGCTCTCGAATTTCCAGCGCGATCGTGGCCTGCCCATCACGGCCGCAATTGACGGGCCGACCTTGCAGGCGCTGGGCCTTTACTAAACGCCAGTCATAGCCAGAGGCCGCCCGACGGAATTCCGTCGGGCGGCTTTTTCTCTTGGATTGCGCGCCGTCGCGATTCGGCGAATGCTGTCGCGCCATGGCCGAACCGCAACTCGTTGCTCGCGATCTTCACCGGTCATTTCGAATCGGCTCGCGCCGGATCGAAGTGCTGCGCGGCATCTCGCTGGATGTGGCGTATGGCGAAGCGGTCTTTCTTTGCGGCGCGTCCGGCGCGGGAAAAACGACGCTCCTTTATACGCTGGCAGGATTGGAGCGACCGGAATCCGGTACGGTGGAATTCGAAGGACGCCGGCTTTACACCGGCAGTTCCGGATCGCAGGCCGAAGTGCGAAATCGGAAAATGGGTTTTGTTTTTCAAGGCTACTTTCTTTTGCCGGAATTGACGGCGCTGGAAAACGTCATGTTGCCGGGATTGATTCGGGGCAAAATAAATCGCGCGGCGGGCGAAGCATCGCTGACGGACGTCGGCCTCTCGGATCGGCTTCATCATTTGCCCGCTGAACTTTCGGGCGGCGAACAACAACGGGTCGCGATCGCGCGCGCATTGACCAACGATCCCGACATTATTTTCGCCGATGAACCGACCGGCAACCTCGATTCGAAGACCGGCGACGCGATTATCGAGTTGTTGCTCGAGCTGGCGCGAACGCGAAACAAGACGCTGCTCGTCGTCACCCACGACGTGCGGTTGGCGGCGCTGGGTGACCGGCAATTGCACATCGCCGATGGCGTGCTGACTTAGCGGTCGTATATTTCGCCCATGAGGGCGAAAGGCCTGCGATGGATTGCCGTCATGTTCTGGAGCGCAGGCAAAATTTTCGCGCAAGAACCACCCACGCTTCCGCAACAATGGCTCACCAGCAAAAGCACTGAAGGCACTTTCGCGACTTCGGCCAGCGCAATGGTTGAAAAGCAACTGCGTCCCCGCGGCATCGATGATCCGCGCGTTCTGCACGCGATGGCGAAAGTGCCGCGCGAAAAATTCGTGGCGAAAGAACTGGAAGCGAGCGCCTACGAAGATCGGCCGTTACCGATTGGTTTTGGCCAGACGATTTCGCAGGCCTACATCGTCGCGTTCATGACCCAGGCCCTGAAATCCAAGCCGACCGATCGCGTGCTCGAGATCGGCACCGGTTCGGGTTACCAGGCTGCTGTCCTGAGTGAATTGGTCGCGGAAGTTTATACGATCGAGATCGTGAGGCCTCTCGCCCAGCGGGCCGCCACCGTCCTGAACGCGCTCGGTTACAAGAATGTTCTCGTGAAAGGCGGTGATGGCTACAAGGGCTGGCCCGAGCACGCGCCGTTCGATGCGATCATCGTCACAGCCGCGCCCGATCACATTCCGCAGCCGCTCGTAGAGCAATTAAAGGAAGGCGGCCGGATGGTTATTCCTGTCGGCAAGACCTACGCGCAGGAGCTTCAGGTCCTGGAAAAGCGCGGCGGCGTGGTGAAGCAAACCGCCGCGGTCCCGGTAAAGTTCGTGCCGCTCACGCGCGATCCGGAGAAGAAGTAAGTCGCTTTCCCACTTGAATTCCCGGCGAACCGCTTGAGATTTTTTCTGTGCTAACAAAAACCTCGACAGCGGTAATCGACGAACCGGAACAAAAGGAGACGACGGCTAAAGCTCCGGTTAAACCGGCGGTTGATTCGCAGAAGAAGAAGACGACGGCCCCCGCCGGCGAACTGACCATTTATCTCGACGGAAAATTTGTGCCCGAATCCGAGGCGAAGGTCTCGGTGTTCGATCATGGCTTGCTCTACGGCGACGGAATTTTTGAAGGGATTCGTTTCTACAACGGCCGCGTTTTTCGCCTCGAGGAACATCTCGACAGGTTGTGGGATTCGGCGCGTTCGATCTGTCTCGAAATTCCGGTGAGTCGCGGTGAGATGACGGAAGCGCTGCTAGAAACGATCCGGCGCAACAATCTCAAGGAAGGTTACATTCGCCAGATCGTCACTCGCGGCGTCGGGAATCTCGGATTGAATCCGACGCAATGTAAGCGGCCGAGCGTGATCATCATCGCGACGACGATCGCGCTTTATCCGAAGGAAGTTTGCGAGAAGGGACTGACGGTCATTACCTGCGCGACGCGGCGGACCGGAGCGGCGGCGCTCAATCCCGCTGTGAAATCGTTGAACTATCTCAACAACGTCATGGCGCGAATCGAAGCGAATCTCGCCGGCGCGGATGAAGCATTGATGTTGAACGAAGCCGGCAACGTCGCCGAATGCACGGCCGACAACGTCTTCATCATCAAGCGCGGCCAGATTTTCACGCCGCCGATTTCGGCCGGCGCGCTGCGCGGGATCACGCGCTCAGTCGTGTTCGACGTCGCGGCCGAGCTTGGTCTCAGGATTACCGAGACCGATGTGACGCGGCACGACGTCTTCATCGCGGACGAATGTTTCCTGACCGGAACGGCGGCCGAAGTGATCCCGGTAGTGAAGGCGGACGGGCGAACGATCGGAGCGGGCAAGCCAGGTTCGATTACGATGCGAATCATCGGGCGTTTCCGCGAGATGACGCGCGCGACTGGCACGCCGATCTACGAGTGAGCGGGATGGCGCGATCGGCGCAGAAAGTGCTCAGGCAGTTGACCGTTGAATGTTTCAGGCGTTTCGAGGTCTAATCTACAGAGATGTTGTGCGACGTTTGCAAATGCAATGACGCGACAGTTTTCCTGACGCAGATCCTCGAAGGGAAAATGCAGAAGGTAAATCTGTGCGATGCGTGTTCGAAGGAGAAGGGCGTCCAGGATCCGACTGGGTTCGCGCTCGCCGATCTGCTGCTCGGCATCGGCGCGGCGGAAGAGATCGAGAAAGGAACACCGTCGCAGAAATGTCCGATGTGCGGATTTACCCAGGCCGATTTCAAAAAAACCGGCCGGCTCGGATGCAGCGTTTGTTACGTCACGTTCGCGGAAGGGCTCAACAGTTTGTTGAAGGCGATGCACAAGGGAACGGAACACGTGGGCAAATTGCCGCAGCGCGCTCATCGAGAAGTGGAGCTGGACGATCGGATGCGCGCGCTCAACGAAGATTTGCAAAAGGCGGTCGCGGAAGAGAACTACGAAAGCGCCGCGGCCTTGCGCGACCAGATCAAGCAGCTCGAACACGAGAAGGCGGTCTAGTTATGAAATTCGCGAACCTGATGTCGACCGGCGGCGAATGGCTGCGCGGCGAGGGGCCGCATCACCAGATCGTGATCAGCAGCCGCGTGCGACTGGCGCGCAATTTGAAGCAGCGCGCGTTTCCTGGTTGGGCAAAGAAGGCGGAGCGGACTTCGATTCTTGAGCTTATCAAGCCGCGCGTCGAAGAGTTGCCGGAAATGCAGGACTCGTTTTCGGAGTTATTGCAGGACCTTTCGGCGCTGGAAAAGCAGGTGCTCGTGGAGCGACATCTGATCAGCCGCGAGCACGCGGCCAAGAGCGTGGGAAGTGCGGTGATCATGAACCGCCGGCAGACGTTGAGCATCATGATCAACGAGGAAGATCATTTGCGGATGCAATCGATCCGGTCCGGGCTGCAATTGAAGAGCGCGTTTAAGTTGGTGGACAAAGTCGACAGCACGCTCGAGGCGAAACTCGATTTCGCCTACGACCCGAAGCTCGGTTACCTGACCGCGTGCCCGACGAATGTCGGCACCGGCATGCGCGCTTCCGCGATGCTTCACCTGCCGGGCCTCGTCTTGAGCGAGATGATCAACCAGGTTATCCAGGCCGTGAACAAGATCGGGCTCGCCGTTCGCGGACTCTACGGCGAAGGCACCGAAGCGATGGGCAATCTCTTCCAGATTTCGAACCAGACGACGCTCGGGGAAAAAGAAGACGAGATCGTGAGCCGGCTCAGCAAAGTAATCGAGACGATCATCGAGAAGGAACACGACGCGCGTCAGATGTTGATCCAGAGAAAATCGAACACGCTTTGGGACCAGATCGGGCGCGCTTATGGCGTGCTCACGTTCGCGCACGCGATGACGTCGAAGGAAGCGCTCAATTTATTGTCGATCATGAAACTCGGGATCGATCTCGGCGCGTTTCCGGAAGACCGGCGTTTGCCGATCGACGAATTGTTCATCGAAACGCAGCCGGCGCATTTGCAAAAGAGCTCGCAGCAGAAGTTGAACGCGGAGGAGCGCGACCATTTGCGCGCCCAAATCATCCGTGAGCGTTTGCGGGTGTTCCCTAAACCTGATATTACTAAAGTGGCGAAGGAATCGGAAAACGGAACGACTCCCGAGCCGCCGAACCAATGAATAATTTTACCCCGCGTGCCCAGCAGGTCCTGGCGCTCGCTCGAAAAGAAGCCGACCGCTTCAATCATAATTACGTCGGGACCGAGCATCTGTTGCTCGGCCTGATCAAGCTGGGGCAGGGCGTGGCCGTCAACGTTCTCCAGAAGATGGGGCTCGATCTCGAAACCGTGCGGATGGAAGTCGAGAAGCAGGTCGGGTCGGGGCCGGAAACGAAAATGGTCGGCAACATTCCGTACACGCCACGAGTGAAGAAGGTGCTCGCGCTCGCGGGCAAGGAAGCGAAAGCGCTCAATCATTCTTATGTCGGGACCGAACACATTCTGCTGGGATTGCTTCGCGAAGGCGAAGGCGTCGCCGCGCGTGTGCTCAAGAGTCTCGAAGTCGACATCGAACGGACCCGGAACGAAATTCTAAAAGAGCTCGATCCGAATTTCACACCGCCGGAATCCGAGCAGGAAGGTGGCGAGCCAGTTTCAGGAAAGAAGGATGTCAAAACGCCGGCGTTGCGTGCCTTCGGCCGTGACCTGACCGAACTGGCGAAGAAGGGTGAGCTGGATCCGGTGATTGGACGGCGCAACGAAATTGAGCGCGTGATCCAAGTGCTCTGCCGCCGGACGAAAAACAACCCGGTGCTGTTGGGCGAAGCGGGCGTGGGTAAGACAGCGATCGCCGAGGGACTCGCCCAGGAAATCGCGAACGGCAACGTGCCAGAATTATTGCGCGACAAAAAAGTCGTGACGCTCGATCTCGCGTTGATGGTCGCCGGCACGAAGTATCGCGGTCAGTTCGAGGAACGGATCAAAGCGGTGATGGACGAGATCCGCCGCTCGAAGAACGTCATTCTGTTCATCGACGAATTGCACACCATCGTCGGCGCCGGTTCTGCCGAGGGCGCGATGGACGCGTCGAACATCATCAAGCCGGCGTTGAGCCGTGGCGAACTGCAATGCGTCGGCGCGACGACGCTGAACGAGTATCGCAAATACATCGAGAAGGACGCAGCGCTGGAACGACGTTTCCAAACTGTGAAAGTCGACGCGCCGACCGTCGAAGAAGCGATCCAGATTTTGAAGGGGCTGCGACCGAAGTACGAGCAGCATCACAAGGCAAAGCTGACGGATGAAGCGCTCGAGACCGCCGTGAAGTTGTCCGATCGCTACATCACGGGCCGCTTCCTGCCCGACAAGGCGATCGACGTGATGGACGAAGCCGGCGCCCGGGCGCGGATCAATG
This sequence comes from Chthoniobacterales bacterium, assembly GCA_035476555.1. GTDB lineage: Bacteria > Verrucomicrobiota > Verrucomicrobiia > Chthoniobacterales > UBA10450 > AV80. Next base: position 7,597 of record DATILK010000049.1, read on the forward strand.
CGATGACGCGACCGCCGGACGTGAAAGAAATCGAGCGCGAGATCGAAGAAATCCGCGTGGAAAAAGAAGCGGCCATCAAGGCGCAGGATTTCGAGAAAGCGGCTTCGCTCCGCGACAAGGAAAAGCAGACCAAGGAAAAGCTCGACAACATTTTGACGAAGTGGCGCGAAGAGCGGGAAGAAAAAGAAGTGCTCGTGACGGCCGACGACATGATGCACATCATTTCGAAAGTCACCGGTGTTCCGCTCCAGCGGATGGAGCAGAAGGAAACGCAGAAGCTGCTCGCGATGGAAGGCGATCTGAAGCTGCGCGTGATCGGTCAGGACGAAGCCGTCACCGCGATCAGCAAAGCGTTGCGGCGTTCGCGCGCGGACCTGAAAGATCCAAAGCGCCCGATCGGCTCGTTCGTTTTTCTCGGCCCGACCGGCGTGGGCAAGACGTTTCTCGCTCGCACCCTGGCCGAATTCATGTTCGGCGATTCCGACGCGCTCATCCAGATCGACATGTCGGAATACATGGAGAAGTTCACGGCTTCGCGACTGATCGGCTCGCCTCCGGGCTATGTCGGTTACGAAGAAGGCGGCCAGCTTTCCGAAGCGGTCCGTCGTCGTCCGTATTCCGTGGTCCTGTTCGATGAAATCGAGAAGGCGCATCCGGACGTGATGCATTTGCTCCTGCAAATTCTCGAGGACGGCAAGGTGACCGATTCGTTAGGCCGAAAGATCGATTTCCGGAACACGATCATCATCATGACGTCGAACGTCGGCGCCGATTTGATTCGCCGGCAAACGACGATGGGCTTCGGCGCGCCGAAGGACACGCAGGATTATGAGACGATGAAGGAGAAGATTCTCGAAGAGACGAAGCGCGCCTTTAAGCCGGAGTTTCTGAATCGTCTCGACGAAATCATCGTGTTCCACACCTTGAGCAAGCCCGATCTGCTCAAGATCGTGGACCTCGAAGTCGACAAGGTGAAACGGCGTCTGAAGCTGAAGGAAATCGAGATCGTCCTCGATGGGCCGGCGCATGAGTTCGTGATTAACAAGGGATACGATCCGACGTACGGTGCGCGACCCATGCGCCGCGCGGTCGAGCGTTACCTCGAAGATCCACTCGCGGAAGAGCTGCTCAAGGGAACAGTGAAGGCCGGCGACGTCGTTCAGGTGACCGTCGATGGCGAGAAGCTCGCGTTCCGAGCGGCCGAGCCGCACGCCAGCACCGCAGCGAGCGCGAGCTGACGCTACGCTCTCGGATGCGCGTCGGCGTACGCTTTTTTTAAACGCTCGACGGTGACGTGGGTATAGATCTGCGTTGTCGAGAGGCTGGCGTGGCCGAGCAAGGCCTGGACGCTGCGCAAATCCGCACCGCTATCGAGCAGGTGCGTCGCGAAACTGTGGCGAAGTTTGTGGGGACTCACCGCGATTGGGATCGAAGTGTGCCGCAAATAGCGCTTCAAGATTAGCCAGATTGACCGCGGCGAAATCCGGCGGCGCGATTTGTTGATGAAGAGCGGACCGCTCTGGACGTTGGCGGCGGCGCGATAACGGGAAACGGCTTCGAGCGCGGGCAATCCAACCGGACAAACGCGTTCCTTCCGGCCCTTGCCGAGAACGCGAACCGATTCGGTGTAAATATCGACGTCGGCGACGTTGAGGGAAGCGAGTTCCGCCAGGCGAAGCCCGCTGCTGTAAAAAAGCTCGAGGATCGCGGCGTCGCGCAACGGCATCCAGGTCGGCGCGGCTTTTTCCTTCGGCACTCGCAACGGCGCGGTGACAAGTTCCTCGATTTGTTTTTGGGTAAGAACGAGCGGCAATTTCTTTTCGGCTTTCGGCAATTGCAGTTGCCGGACCGGATCGAGCGGCAATTTTTTTCGCTCAACGAGAAACCGATAGAAGGTGCGAAAGGCCGAGAACTGAAGTCGAATGTAGGAGCGTGCCTGCCCGTTCTTCATCAGGGCGAACAAGTAATCCCGAAAATCGTCCGCGGTGCATTTCAGCCACGAACGTACATTTTTCTGGGCGCGAAATGCGGCGAGCGCCTGCCGATAAACGCTGAGCGTGCGTGAGGAAACGTTCCGCTCCACTTCAAGGAAGCGAAGAAACTCCTCGACGAGTTTGTCGCGGGAGTTTCGCGGCGGCACGACGTTACTCAGGCTTCTCGATCTGGGTGGCCCGTAGCGCGGCCCGGGCCCGATCGCTGTACTGGCTCTTGAAGATCGCCGGCGGATTCGTCGAGATCAGCTCGTATTTCTTCAGAACGAACTCTGGATAAAAACCGTTACTGGCTGGCTCGTAAACGGTCTGACCGCTGAACGATCCCCAGAGCTTGTATTCGTAATTATTGTCGCTGCCGAAACTCAGCTTCTCCCGGTCGGGTGCGAGCTTTTCCTTTTCATTAAAGACGACGAGCTGCGCGGTACTCCACGGCTGGCCTGGCTTGCGAACGTATCCCCAGAACTTGTAAACCGATCCTTTGAAATATCGATGGCCGATAAAATAATCGCCCGGCGGTTCCGCCGCGATCTTTTGCGACTGATCGACCCTGGCCTGCTCGATTCCGGACGGCATCGGCGTGCCGCACCCGGCGAAGAAGAACAGGCCGAGGAAAACTTCGAGAGCGAAAAAAAATTGGAAAGCGCGTTTGCTCATGGACAGTTCCCTTTATCGCAGGGAAGGCGCGCACGCAATATTGCTTCTGTAGCCGTCGCCCTGTGGGCGACGTGAGTTTGCGGCCACGCGGTTTCTCGCGGTCGCCGCGGCGACCGGCTACAGAACATTTTGCATCGCCGCCGGCTTCCTTCTACGATGTTCCCCGTGCTGGAACTGGAAGTCTACGCGGCCGGCGTGCGCGACCTGAATAAAATCCTCGAGCTCGATATCGAGTTCGGGCCGATCGCCGGACTTCATTACAAGGTCGATCGGAATCACGACATCGTTTACATGGAATTCGAGGCCGCGACCGTGACGTTCCGCGAGATCCGGTCAATTTTCCGCAGGCTCGGGCTCGATCCGAAATTCGTTGGCGCCATTCCGGCCGAGCTGCGGCCGAAGACGAAGACGCAGCTTCTCGAAGCCTAAAC
>DATILK010000050.1:0-2600 GCA_035476555.1 Chthoniobacterales bacterium
GCATCAGGCTCGAAGCGATCAGGGCGAAGGGATCGTTCGGGCTGACTTCGTAGAGAATCTGGGAAAGCACCCTACCAACGGCGAGCGCAAGCAGGAGCCCGAACACAACGGCGAGTCCGGTTTGCATCGCGCCTTGGCGCATGATCAATCCGAAGACGTCACTGCGCTTCGCTCCGAGTGCCATGCGAATGCCGATCTCGCGGGTGCGACACGCGACCGCGTAGGCTTTCACGCCATAAACGCCGACGACGGCCAGCAGCAGCGCGATTCCGCCAAAGACGCCGAAGAGCACCGCGCCGAGCCGCACAATCCAGAGCCCGACGCTTTTCTCCATCAGGTCCGCAAACGGCGCGATGCCGAGAATCGGCAGATCAGGGTCAACGGTGCGCAACATCTGGCGCATGGACGGGATCATGGCGGCGACGGCACGCCGGTCCTTGCTCGCTATCCGCACGTGAAGATAAACGTCGCCACTCTGCGCCACCGCCAGCGGGACAAACATCCGTCGAAGCACCGTGTCGTTCTGGACATCGTGCCGATGCGTGCCGACTACGCCGACCACTTCAAAGTCGTTAGGCGAGCCGTCCCGCGGCGCGATCGTATAACGAATGTGCTGCCCGATTGCGTCCGTGTTCGGAAAAAGTTTTTTCGCCATCGCCTCATCGATGATCGCCACCCGCGCGGCTTGTTTGTTCTCGGCCTCGGCCTGGGTGAAATCGCGGCCGCGCAGAATGCGCACGCCGATGGCATCGAAATATCCGGGCGTGATCGCGGTGAACAATCCGCTTGCGCCCGGGTCCGGCGCCTTCGGATCGGTCGGCATCGTCTCGCGCGACGACATGATCCGGCGCGTGTTCGTGAAATTGCCGTAAGGCAACATCGTGCCGAGCGCGGCGGCCTGCACGCCCGGCAATTCCCGCGCGCGTTGAATTGCAGTGAACATGAGCCGCTTCGCTTCCGCCGGTTCCTTTTTCACCAACGAGAAATCGATCTCGGTTACGAGATCGCCCGCGGCCACAAATCCCGGATCGAGACCGCCCGCCTTGATCGCGCCGCGGAAAAATAATCCGGCGGCAAAAAGAAGCATGAGCGACAACGCGATCTGCGCCATCACCGAAATGTGGCGTGGCGCGAAGAAACGGCTCAGCCGTCCGATCCGCGCCGGCTCGCCGACCTGTTGCTTCAGGTCGTTCACGAGATCGGTCTTTGTCGCTTTCAACGCCGGGCCGAGGCTGAAGAGGAGCGTGGCCAGCAAACAGAACAAGAAGGTTGCTCCAAGCACGGTCGCGCTTGGATGGAGATCAGCGACGAAGGAAAAGTTAATCGAACCGAGCATGCGGCCAAGGGACTGGAGCACGAGACTGTTGCACCAAACGCTGAGGGCCAGTCCCACCGCGCCGCCAGCAATCGCGAGCAGCAATCCTTCGCACAACAATTGCCGGACGATCCGCCAGCGCGACGCGCCGATGGCGATCCGGATCGCGATTTCTTTCGCGCGCGATGTTCCCCGCGCCAGCAGCATGTTCGCGAGGTTCAAACTCGCGATGAGAAGGACCGCGGCCGTCATTCCCATGAGCAGCGTCGCGATCAACGCGATCGGTCCATCGTCTTCCGGCGACGTGCTGAGGCTGAAGCGGGTCGGCTTTTGGATTTGCAGTTCGCGCGCGAACTCGGCGTCCGGCGGCTGGAGCGCGTTGAAGCGCTGACTCAAGACGGGGAGGCGCGCTTTCGCCGTTTCAATCGTCAGGCCCGGTCGAAGGCGCGCGGACAAATTGAGCGTGTATTTTTTCGGCTGCGCGAGATCCGTCGCGACATCGGTGTCGCTGAAAGCGGAACCGAGTTTCGAATACATGCCGAGCGGCACCCAAATGTCGGGCGCGATGAGCGCGCTTACACCGCTGAATTTGTCCGGCGTGATTCCGATGACCGTGTAAAGCTGACCGTTGATCTGGAGCTCGCTGCCGACGAAATCCGCGCGGCTGCCCATTCGTTTCCAGAAGCCGTAGCTCGCCACGATCACGGGGAGGTTCGCGTTGGGCTTGCATTCCTCGGCGGTATAAAAGCGGCCGCGAAACGGCTGCACGCCCATCAAGGTGAAGAAATTTTCCGAAGTGAGGAACGCGAGACTGCGCCGCATCTCGTGCTCGGCGCCGATGCCGGCGACCGTGAACTGGAGCGCGGCCACGTCGGCGAACAATTCCGTCCCGTTCTCGCGGAGCTCGCGGTATTCGTTATAGGAAAACTGCCGGTAATCGTGGTTCGCGCTTTGCCGCGCCGTAAAAACGTTGACCACTTCCTCCGGCTTCACCGGCACCATCGGCCGAAGGACGACGCCGTTGATGAGCGCGAAAATTGCCGAGTTCACCCCGATGGCGAGCGCCAGGGTGATGACTGCCACGATGGTGAATCCCGGCGACTTAACCAGCTGTCGAAACGCAAATCGAAAATCCTGGATCATAATGATTGGGCCTTCCCCCGTGAGATGCGGGAGGTTGCCACTTTGGATTCAACAACAACAACGCGACGCCTTCAAAGTTTCGCCTTGACGATTCTTGGAGGCTTGGATAAAAGCGAATCACGTTTCCCTGGCCCCCATTCTT
>DATILK010000051.1:0-6724 GCA_035476555.1 Chthoniobacterales bacterium
CGTCTGGATTTGCCCGTCGGCCAATGGCCACATTCAGGCGACGGCCCGCGATGCGCGCGGACGCAAGCAGTACCGCTACCACGAACGCTGGCGAGAAGTGCGCGACGAAAACAAATACGAGCGCATGGTTGTTTTCGGGAAGGCGCTTCCAAAAATTCGGAGACGCGTTAGTCGCGATCTAAAGCGTCGCGGGCTGCCGCGGGAAAAAGTCCTGGCCACCGTCGTCCAGCTGCTGGAGCGCACTTTCATTCGGGTCGGCAACGAGGAATACGCCCGGGAAAATAAATCGTTTGGCCTAACGACCATGCGGGACCGCCACGTCGACGTGACGCCGACGAAGCTCAAGTTCAGTTTTCGCGGCAAGAGCGGCAAGGAACACGAAGTGGACGTTACCGATCGGCGCCTGGCGAAAATCATCCGGCAACTCCAGGACCTTCCGGGACAGGAAATTTTTCAATATTTCAATGACGAGAACGAGCGGCGAAAGGTGACGTCCGAGGACGTGAACGAATATCTGCGCGAGATCACCGGCGAAGAATTTACCGCGAAAGATTTTCGGACCTGGGCCGGCACAGTGCTCGCCGCGATGGCGTTGAATGCGCAGGAAGCGTTCGAGAACAAAACGCAGGCAAAGAAAAACATCAAAGACGCGATCTCAGCGGTGGCGCAGATTCTGGGCAACACGCCGGCTGTTTGCCGCAAATGTTACGTGCATCCCGCCGTGCTCGAGTCGTATCTCGACGGCACGATGATCGAGGGATTGAAGCAGAAGACCGAAATAGCCCTCGAGCGCAAGCGCGGCGACCTGCGGTCCGAAGAAGCGGCCGTGCTGTGCTTTCTCCAGGCGCGGTTGGAGAAGACGTAGCACAGCCAAGATGGCTGTTTGTCCCCACAGGCAAGATGGCTGTGCTACCGGGTCGCGCTCTCGGTGCAGCGGTGCGTTCAATTTCCTTGCCGGGAAATTGCATTCCTGAGTAGGATGCGGATCCAAGAAAGAATCTTCGATTCTCCCCAGGCCCTCGAGCGAGGCGAGTGTATCAGCTCCGGGACCTTCGCGGTTCGAAGTAATCACCGAAGGAGACCAGTCTTATGCGCTTCCAAATTCATCCCTCAGTCGGCGTTGCCCGGGTCGGCAATAGTCCGGAAGAGTTTTATCTCGCGCCGGAAACCACGGGCGGTTTGCCGCTTGAATGCAAGCCGGACGGGACACCGATCCTGAGCAAGGGCAAAGCGACGCCCACTGCTAAGTTCAAGGATGATGAGGGACGGGTTCGGCGACAGGCGGCGCGTTTCCGTGTTTTTGTTTTCGACGAGAGCGACCCGAACGATACCGGCCGCGAAGTCGTGCTGGGGAAAGACGTGAAGACGCTGGAATGGACCGTCCACGTGGCGAACAAGAAGGCGGCCTGGTACGCTTTCTCCGAGCTCGAAGGCGATCTCATGCTGGGAAAGAACAACAGCTATGCGAAAATGAAGGTGCCGTTCCGCAATGAGAGTGTGCCGCCAACCGACGCGAGGAAGCGTCGCCAATTGATCATTGATCCCGGTCCGCGCACGCTCTCAGGCCCGGGTGGCCGCGCGGAATTCTCGAAGGCGACCATTCCGAGCAGCTATCGCTTCGGCTCGTTTCCACCAGTCGCCGAGCAGGGATTTCAAATCGAAACCCTGGGTGAAATGTTGACCGATAGCGCCGGTCAGCTTTGCGTCCTTGGCGGCTTCGGTCATGCCGGCGGCAACGAAGCTATCACCAGTTTTGCCGGCGCGGATTCCTGGCACGACGACATCTCGGACGGTCCGGTAACGTGCAAAGTAACACCGCTCAAAGGTGACTCCGTCTCCCTGGAGGCATGGGTCCTCGTCGGCTCGCCGAAGTTCGCCCCGGAGTTGGTAAATATCGTTACGCTCGACGATCTCGCTTTCGATATTGCCGTTCGTTATCAGCAGCTCGATCCCCAGATGTTCGATAAGAAACGCTGGCCGAAGAGCGGTTGGAACCCGGATTACGTCGCCAGTTACGAACGCGACATCGAGCCAATCATCAAGCGTCCCGCTGGGTACCAGTGGGTTGCCAACGTGCCGTCCATGACGGTCTTTTCCGCGCCGCCGTTCGATCCAAAGGACAACTCCGCGGCGTTGCGTTCGGCCCGAAAAACTTACTTCAGTTATTTCCGGAACCCGGGTTCGAGCGAAATCGCCGGCGACGGCGCCGAGAACGAACTGGTTGGTCCGGCGAAGGTTCCGCTGATGCCGTTGAACTCAGGGAGTAATTCGGTCAGCGATGCGCTGATCGACAAGTTTCTCACCCTCACCGTGACCCAATATTTTCTCCTGGGACAGTGGGCGGACGGAAAATTCAAGACCGGCGCGTTCGATCATCTTGGGCTTCATCCGCTGGATCGCGGCAGTCTCGGCAACTGCGTCGGCTCACCGATGTGCCCGGGAATTGAGGTGACCTGGAGCACGCGCAATCCCGCCATTTATTCGGAGGCCCTCCGCATCGCCCACCGCGCGGCGGACTACGCGAAGATCGGGTTGACGCCTTCGCGCGACGAATGCGAGGGGGGCGGCTGCGAGCCGGGGGACCTGACCAAGCGGATGGCGATTCCGTGGCAGGCAGACTTCGCACAGTGCACGGTTCAATTCATCAACTTCACCGACCCGAAGGTGAATAAGCAGAACGACATCCCGAAGCCGCCGACTTACTACGGTTATTGGTGGCCGCCGCAAAGCCCAATGGTCGTTCTCAGCGGTATCGCGGATGCCGGCCAGCAGGCGGACATGGGAGTGCCGTCGGGAATGCAGGTTTCCTATCCGCGCGGTATCAATAATTTTGCTGAGATGATTCTCGGCTGGTCATATCTCGGCTTCATCCACAATCGCAACACCGCCCCGGAGCGAGTCGATTATCCCTACTTCGAGGAGGTCGAGCGCAACAACGAGAAATTCATCGCCACGAGTGTGGCGGTCGGTGCGGTCGATAATTTCATCAATAATACGGACAGCACTTTTATGCCGATGTGGTTCCTGAAGAGTGACGCACTGCCCACCGCCGCGTCCCGCGCGAAGGCAATCGCTAAGTCGGGCAGACCGGCCGCCTTGGCCAAGACCTTGGCAGCGGAGGGACAGCCGTTGGCGAAGCCGATCAGGGCCTTTGGTGTCGGACGGATGCATCGCTCGATCCGAGATGAAGGTTGACGTAGCGGTCATCGGGGGCGGTCCGGCTGGGACCGCCGCTGCTCTCACCCTTCGGCGTTACAGCAGTCTGCGCGTCGCCGTGCTCGAGCGTGGCGATTACTCGCGCCCGCGTATTGGAGAAGCAGTCGGTCCCGGTCTCCAGCCGCTGCTGGCTTATCTCGGCTTGTGGGAGAGGTTCGTTGCGGCTGGACATCGCCGTGCCCAGGGGACGGCCGCCGCCTGGGGGAGCGATGAAATTTTCCGGCAGGAATTCTTTTTTACCGGTCGCGGAGAAGGATGGCATCTCGACCGGCGCCGTTTCGATCGGATGCTGGCGGAGGGAGTGCACGAGGCAGGCGGAACGATCTGGTTGAATACTGCGGTCCGCGCGATTGCCCGCGGTCCGCGCGAAGACTGGAAAATCATTGGGCAGCGAGAGGACGGCCAGCGGGTCGAGATCAAAGCGCGTTTTGTGATTGATGCAACCGGTCGCGCGACATTGGTATCCCGGCATCTCGGGACGCGGCCAAACATCGTCGATCAACTCGTCGGCGTCACGGCCTTCATCGATCTGCCGAAAGACAGGAAAGAGGAACCTTTCGCCTTCGTCGAAACTTGCCGCGATGGATGGTGGTATTCCGCTTGTCTGCCGCAAGAACGGATGGCGGTCGCTTTCATGAGCGATCCCGAAATTGTGCGGAAACGAAAGGCGCAGCAAGCTCGCGGTTGGCAAACCCTACTTGCCTCGACCCGATACACCCGCGCTCGGGTGGGCGGCGGGTCCTCGCCCGAAACTTTGTTCTCGCGTCCCGCCGGCTCGCAGTGCCTGCGTCCGGCCGGCGGATCGCGCTGGCTGGCGGTCGGCGATGCCGCCGCGGCCTTCGATCCGTTATCTTCGATGGGCATTGGCCATGCCTTGACGACCGGGATGCACGCTGCTCGCGCGGCCCGCGGTGCACTCGAGGGCGATGCCGAATTGGCCGAGGAATATGTGCGCGCCGTCGCGCAAAACTTTGAGCGATTTCTTGAAATCCGGCAGAAGTATTATCGCGTCGAGCAGCGATGGAACGAAGAACCATTCTGGCGTCGGCGTCATGCCAATCCAGACGCGCGTATTGCCTCCGTCCTGGCAGAACGAGAGACGAAATTAGTCGGCGCGATCGGCTAGCGGGTGCGTGGGGGCGGAGTGGGCGACGTGGAATGCCGTGGCGGCTTCGTTGTTCTCTTCGTGGGCGTCGTCTCCGCCGCGGCCTGCTCGTTCTGCGGATATTTTTTCGTGCTTGGCCAGATCAATCGCCACGGCTGCGTCTTCACCGTCTCGGTTAACTCCTTGACGTTCGTGCCGCTCGCTTTCAGATCGGGTCCAAGATTACTGACGTCGTCCATCACGCCTTTGAGCTTCTCGGACGACTCGCGAAAATTCTGGAGGGTGATCTTAATGTTGTCGTTGCTCGACAAATCGGTGCTGATCTTTTCGATATTGGCGAGCGCGATCGAGAGCGAGCTGTCGCGCGCCGTCAGGCTGGTGAGGTTTTCGACAAAGGTGCGGAACTGGGCGAGCCCCATGTTGAGCTGGGAATTTTCGTCGGTGATCCGGCTCAGGTTTTGCGCCGTCACCTGAAGTTCCTTCAACGTATTGGTCGCTTCGGTGGCCACTGGCTTGACGATATCGAGCATCTTTGAAATCGATTCGCCGAAATCCGGGACGCGTTCGCCCGCGAAAATCTCTCCGTCGTTTGCCCGGCCGGAAGTGTCATTGCCCTGGGTAATATCGATCGCCACTTCGCCGAGCAACCCGAGCGTGATGAGGCGGGCGTGAGCGTCCCGGTAAACGAACGCGTTGCGATCAACCTTCACGTCGATGCGCGCTTCGTATTTCGGCTTGTCCGCAGGAGTCGGGATCGGATCGCCGGCATGCAAAGCTTCCGCGGCCGCCACCGCCTTGGCGGCCTCTTCCTTGGAAACGGGCGAATATAGTTTGTCGACCTGTCCGATCTTGCGGCCGGCCAGCAACACCGGCGCGCCCTGTTTAATTCCATTGGCGTTATCCATGTAGATCCGATAGGTCACCAGCGGATGGAATAACCCCGGCGCCCCGAGCAGGATCAGGACAAAAGTCAGCACCGCGATCGTCGCCAGGACGAGCAGGCCGGTCAGGACTTCATTTCGTTGCAACTGCATCTCTGCTTCCTTCCAGAATGGGGCCTTCGGTGCTGCCGCTCAAGAATTGCGCGACCACGGGGTTGGTCGAGTTTTTGAACGCCTCCGCCTCGCCCTGTTCAATAATTTTCCCGTGGTAGAGCATGGCCATTTTCGTGCCGACGCGAAACGCGCTGTCCATTTCATGGGTGACGACGATAGAGGTGACTTGCGAGCGTTCCGTGAGACTAATGATCAATTCGTCGATGACGGTCGCGATGACCGGGTCGAGTCCGGCGGAGGGTTCGTCAAACAGAATCAGCTCCGGCTCCATCACGAGCGCGCGCGCGAGGCTCACCCGTTTTCGCATTCCGCCGCTCAACTCCGACGGCGCCTGGCTTTTCGCGTCCAGCATTCCCACCATGTCCAATTTTTCGTCGACGATCCGGTCGATCTCGTCGCGGCTTTTTTTCGTCAATTCCTCGAGCGGCAGGGCGACGTTGTCGCGCACGTTTCGCGAACTGAGCAGCGCCGAATACTGATAGACCATGCCGATTTGGGTGCGCACCTGCTGCAGCTTCCGCCGGTTGAGCCGCGAAATCTCAAATTGCTTGAAAAAAATCGAGCCGCTGTTCGGCCGCAGAATTCCCAGGATCAAACGCAGGATCGTGCTTTTGCCGCTGCCGCTCTGGCCCATGATCACGAGCCGGTCGAGCGGCTCGACCCGAAGCGAGACGCCGTCGAGGACTACTTTCTCGTCGAACGCGAGGTGGACATCGCGCAGCTCGACCACATCGGGCGTAGGCGCGCTCATGTCGGAAAGAAAACCGTGTAGACAATATTAAAGACCGTGTCGAAACCGATCACCGTCGTGATGGCGGTGACGACGCTCGAGGTGGTCGCGTTGCCCACGCCGGCCGCGCCGCCGCTCACATTGAGTCCGCGATAACAAGCGATCGCCGCGATCAGCAGACCGAAGAGAAAGCTCTTCGCGATGCCCGTGATGATGTCGCGAATCAGCAGCGAATTGATGACGAGGTCGTTGAAGTAGGCCAGCGCGATGTTGAAATAGGCGTAGGAGATGAAGCAGGTCGCGAGAATCGCGGCCACGCTCGAAACGACCGACAGGCACGGCATCAGCGCGAAGAGCGCCAGCATTCGCGGCGCGACTAAAAACCGCAGCGGACTGATTCCCATCGCTTCGATCGCTTCGACTTCTTCGTTCACTTCCATCGTTCCCAGCTCGGCCGTAAACGCCGCGCCGATTCGCGCCGCGAGCATGATCCCGGTCAGAAGCGGTCCCAGTTCGCGGGTGAACGCGATGGAGACGAGTCCCGGCACCAGCCGTTCAGTGCCGAAACGCTCCAGTTGATATCCGGTGAGCAGTGCCATCGTCAGGCCCAGAAAAAAC
>DATILK010000052.1:0-5350 GCA_035476555.1 Chthoniobacterales bacterium
CGAAATCTTCAATGCAGCCGGTATTCATAAAGCCGCTCATAACACTCGCGGCAGCGCTCGTAAGTCTCCCGCAATCGTGCCGGGACTTCGCTATGTGTTGCGCTATATGATTGAAACGAGGTCGTCCTGGCCACCTCGCCATACCAATGCTTCGCCCAGATGCCGTCGGTCTCGCGCAAACCGGGCGGCCACGAAAGCATTGCGTCGGTAAACTCCGCGCCGATCGCGCTGCAAAGTAACCGCAAGGTCTTCTCAGGATCTTTCGCCACATCATGGGCGTCGATCACGGGTGGAATCGTAGTCGTATCTTGGCGGACCCAATCGAAAATCTCCGCCTGTTGCACGAACCCAATGTCTTCCAGTGATTGATCGTTATTCTTCCTAATGTAGGAAACGATAACTTCCGCCGGATCGCGGATTAGAAAGCAATTGGTCACGGCGCCGAGCCAACCACGATCGATCTCCGGCAGCAGATGATGCGTCATCTGTTTCTGATAAAAAATGCGGCGACCACTCGGAATTTCGCCGGTCAGTTGCGCCACGATTTTCCGCCAATCCGTTTCGCCGTGCGCGATCACTTCCGCAGCCCCCGGATGATTGAGCCCGGTTCTCGCCAGGTAGTAAGCATAGAACGGTTCGTCGCAGACGAACGTATCCGGACGATTCCCCCACGAGCGCATCATCGCGGTCGAAATATTTCGCGGGCCCGACCACATCGCGATCCGCATCGGCATGGCACAGCTTCTAGCCGGAAATTCCGCGACGACCAGATCAATTCGACAAGGAAGGCCACTTCGGCTATGGTCCGCGAATCCATTTCAGACCGCCCGCCGGCTTTCGCCGTTCCGACCGTCTGTTCCACTCTGGAAACCTGGATCCCACTATGAAAAGAGTCTTCATTGCCGTTACGGCCATCTTGCTTTTAGCCCCGCCGGTTTTCGCGCGGGAACAATCAATTCTCGCCCGCATCACCGTCTATTGGGCCAGCGGCGGGGGCGGATCGGATTACTGGACCCGCCATCACGTCGGTGCGTCCGGCGCCCGGTTGCGAGCAGGTCACTGCGCGGTGGATCCAAGAAGAATTCCGTACGGAAGCAAGGTCACGCTGCCGGATGGAACGTTGCTGGCGGTCGATACTGGCTCGGCGGTGCGCAGCCGAAAAGCAGCGCGGCTTTCTGGTCGCAATCTGAACGAGCGGAACGCGATCGTGATCGACCGCTTTTTCGAGACAAAACAGCAGGCGCTCGCCTGGGCGCAGCGTAATCCGTATTTCATGTTTGTGCGCGTTTCGCCGCCCGATTTTCGCAGCGGCGCGTCGTTCACCCAGCCTCAGAAAACCACCCAGGCAGTAGTTCCGGTTCCACCCCAAACGACGCCGAAGCGGCGTCCCGGTTGGATGCCGTAAATTTTTTGATTCGATCTGAGACGCGCATCTGAAACACTCGCGCGTTTCATGAAACGAACGATCCTGCTTCTCGCGCTGGTTTTATTTCCGCTCGCCACCTTCGCCGCCGATCCGCCCGCGAAACCGCCGCTGACGCCAGCGGACAATCTCGTCGTCGACGGCGTGCCGCCGATTCCCGGCGATCTCCCGGATCAGGTCGGGCGCTACACGGAATCGCGCGCAGCGACGTTCCAAGATTGGCACCCGACGCGTGCCGAAATTTTGATCACGACTCGGTTCGGCGACACGAACCAGCTTCATCAAGTCGCGCAGCCCGGGGGCGCACGCACGCAGCTCACTTTTTTCCCCGACCGCGTCGAGAACGGATCGTTCGAGCCGACCAAGGGCGAGTATCTCATTTTTCACAAGGGTGCCGGTGGCGCGGAATTTTTTCAGAACTATCGCTACGATCTCGCGACGGGCGACATCACGCTGCTCACGGATGGTAAGTCGCGAAACAGCGCCGTGACGTGGAGCCACCAAGGCGACCGCATTGCTTATACTTCGACGCGACGTAACGGCGCGGACACCGACATTTACGTTCAATCGCCGACCGATTCGAAAAGCGACCGCATGCTCGCCGAACTGAAAGGCGGTGGCTGGGACATCACCGATTGGTCGCCGGACGACAAGCAGTTGCTCGTCGTGGAAGGAATTTCGGTGAACGAAAGTTACATCTGGATTTTCGACGCGCAGACTGGCGCGAAGAAAGAAGTCACCCCGCGGCCGCCGGAGGGCGCGGAAAAAGTTTCGTATTCGGCCGCGCGGTTTTCCAAGGACGGGAAAGGGATTTTCGTGACGACGGATCGCGAATCGGAATTCCAGCGGCTGGCCTACATCGACCTCGCGAGCGGCAAGCACAGTTACCTGATTCCCGACGCGAAATTCGACGTCGATAACTGGGACTTGAGCCACGACGGCAAACAAATCGCCTACACGCTAAATGAGAACGGCCTCAGCACCCTGCATCTGATCGATGTGACGGTGAACAAGGACACCGCCACCGCGGGGGCGAAGAAGGAACCGAAGTTCGATCCGCCGCTGCCGGCTGTGAACATTTCCGCTCTCAGGTTTCACCACGACGCGAAACAGGGCTTGCTCGCCTTCAACGTCGCCGGCGCGCGGTCGCCCTCCGATGTTTACACCTGGTCGATCGCCAAGAACACCGTGACGCGTTGGACGGCGAGCGAAACGGGCGGCATTCCCGCGAAGCAATTCATCGAGCCTGAGCTGGTGAAATGGAAAAGCTTCGATGGAAAAGAGATCACCGGCTTTCTCTACAAGCCCGACGCGGTGAAGTTTCCCGGGAAACGGCCCGTGATCGTCAACATTCACGGCGGGCCGGAAGCGCAACACCGGCCGGGATTTCTGGGCCGGAACAATTACTTCGTCAACGAGCTCGGTTGCGCAATCGTCTTCCCAAACGTGCGCGGGTCGGAAGGCTACGGGAAAACTTTCCTGAAGCTCGACAACGGATTCAAGCGTGAGGATTCCTACAAGGACATTTCCGCATTACTCGACTGGCTGCCATCGCGGCCCGAGCTCGATTCCGCGAAAGTAATGGTAACGGGCGGGTCCTACGGTGGATTCATGACCTTGCAGGTCGCGTGGAATTATGCTGACCGGATCCGTTGCGCGCTCGATGTCGTCGGCATCTCGAACCTGGTCACCTTCCTGAAGAACACCGAGAGTTACCGGCGAGACCTGCGCCGGGCGGAATATGGCGATGAACGCGATCCAAAGATGGCGGAGTTTCTCGAGCGGATCGCCGCTCTCAATAACGCGCAGAAAATCACGAAGCCGCTATTCGTCGTCCAGGGCGCGAACGACCCGCGCGTGCCGAAAGCCGAAGCCGAGCAAATCGTCTCGACGCTTAAAAAACAAAACACCCCGGTCTGGTTCCTGATGGCGAAAGACGAGGGACATGGCTTCGCGAAAAAGAAGAACGCCGATTTTCAGTTCTACAGCACCGTGCAATTCATGCGGGAGTTTTTGCTGAAGTAAACCATCTACGGCCGGGGCCGCTTACGATACAAGCTAGTGAACCTGTTCCTGGCCCTGGCCTTCGCATTTTCCTTTTTTGGGAATGCGCCCCCGCACAATGCGTTGTTGCCGAATCCGAAACTAACGCCGGGCCGCGTGGCCAAATCGGAGAAGGAGCGCAGCGGCGTCACCCTCGCGATGGAGCGGAAAGTTTTTGCGCGTTACCACCTGCCGTGGGAACGGCGAGCGCGATTCAAGATCGATCATCTCATCCCGCTCGAGCTCGGAGGCGCGGACACGATCGACAATCTTTGGCCACAAAAACTCGAAGCAAAACCCTACGGGCCCGAGCGCAAAGAATTGCTGACTCAAGTGCTCCTTGAGAAAGTTCGTTCGGGCAGATTAACTCTCGAGCAGGCGCAGGAAGAAATTCGCCGCGATTGGATCGACGCGTTCATCGACCATATCGGAATGGTCTACCTGCAACCGGGTTTTATTCCGGCGACAGGTTAGGAAGAGAATTTTCCGTAGACCGCGACGAGCGGGTACTTGCAGCGATTGCTCGTCCAGTAATCACTCACGAATCCCGTTTTCGTGCGAATGACGACGTGGCCTGCCGCGCCGTGGCCGAAGACGAGGACCGCGCCGACCGGCGCCGCATACTGATCGTGAATCGGCAGCTTCCTAAATCCGTAATTCTGCACCAATTCGTCGCCGGCCTGAGTGGCGTAATTCGTTTTCGGATACGAATTGATAATGCCCGATTGAAAGAGCGCAGTCTTCACGTACTGCCAACAGCGCGATTTGGAACGGGCGTTGGCGCGCTCCTGCGCGATGGTGGCGGCTTTGCGCAATCGCGGATCGAGCCGGCTATCAACCGGAGCATCCGGATGCGTGACCGGAATCCAGTAATGCCGCATGATCCGGGCGGAGCCGACGGAGCCATCGAAGTTACTGTAATAGAACCGCGTCCGCGACGTGGCCAAGCCTTCGGATCGGGCGCTGATCGTGGTACTTAGGAGGGCAGCAAGGGAAAGAAAAGCGAAACAAAAAAAGCGTTGCACGCATCCTGTGTATGCAAGCCCTGTACCAGCGTGACAAGCCTTTTCTCGACGCATTTAAAACTATTTTTGTCATTACGGTTTATCAGGCGTCTCGCATTGAAATTTTGAGAAAGCAGAGCAAAAACTGGACACTGTCTTTTCATTCAATCAATTGCCCGCGACTCGGTTCGACATAATCTAAAAGCGCGATGGTTCAGTTTCCGGAAGAGCAAACCAAGAGCGGTTCGTTTAAACGTCAGGAAGACGCCTTTCGCGATTGGGTGAAACGCGATGGCTCGACGCCGTACAAACCTGAGCGCGGTCGTTATCATCTCTACGTTTCTTTCGCGTGCCCGTGGGCGCATCGCGCGATCATTTTTCGCAAGCTCAAGGGACTCGAGAAGACGATCGGAATGACGGTAGTCGACCCGGTGCGCGACGAACGCGGCTGGGCGTTCCGCGACGGCCCGGGACATTCGCACGATCCGGTAAACGGCTTTCAATTTCTCAGCGAAGCCTATTACGCGACGGATCCGAATTATCACGGCCGCGTCACCGTCCCCGTGCTTTGGGACACGAAAACGAAACGGATCGTGAGCAATTCCGACGACGATCTGCTGCGAATGTTTAACAGTGAGTTCGCCGAGTTCGCGACGAATAATTATGACTTTGCGCCGCAAGATTTGCTCGATGAAATCGACGCGCT
The DNA here is from genome assembly GCA_035476555.1 of Chthoniobacterales bacterium. GTDB lineage: Bacteria > Verrucomicrobiota > Verrucomicrobiia > Chthoniobacterales > UBA10450 > AV80. The sequence goes on from DATILK010000052.1 coordinate 5,177, forward strand.
CAACAAAACGATCTACGAGCGAGTCAACAATGGCGTTTATCTCGCCGGGTTCGCGACGCGGCAGAAACCGTACGAGCGGGCCGCGACCCGATTGTTTGAAACGCTGGATGAATTAGACGCCCGCCTGGGAAAAGGCCGTTACCTGTTTGGCGATCGGATGACGGAAACGGATTG
>DATILK010000053.1:0-1712 GCA_035476555.1 Chthoniobacterales bacterium
TCGAGTTTGCGGCTCAGGATTACGGTAAAAAAAGCAAGCGCGAGACAGATCACTTTGAAAAGAGAAATCAGCGGTGTGATGACGAGCATGCCGTTGAAGAGCGAAGCCTCGGGCGGCAGCATCAAGACCGCGGAGGATGCAAAGAGAAGACCGGCGGCGGCGACTCCCGAGCAAAGAGTCGCGGCGCGATCGCTCGCGAGACCGAGCGCGAGAACGATCAGCGCGGTGACGACCAGAATGGTTTCGGGCGCGGCGAGCCGAAGAAGGTCCCAATAGTTCATGGCTTCAGGAACCGCATCGCTTCGACTGCGGGCCCGATGCGATCGAAGAGTAATTTCGGATAAAGTCCGGCGGCGAGCGTAGCGAACATCAGTAGTCCGGCGCCCCACTTCTCCGCAGCGGAGATGGCGGACTGCTGATTCCAATCCGAATCGACCGAGACGCGGCCTTGTTGCTGATGAACCTCGCTGAAGAAAGTTTTCTTCAACGCGCGCAAAGTGAACGCCGCGACAAGGACCATGCCGGCGCCAGTGACGAGAACCGCGGCCGGATAAGATTTCCACGCCCCGAGCAGGATCGTGATTTCCGCCGCGAATCCACTGAACCCGGGAATGCCCATCGAAGCGGCGGACGCAATCACGAAGGAAAACGCAGCGAACGGCAGGGCACGGCTCAGGTTCATCCCGGACAAGACGTCGAGCTCGCGCGTGTGAGTGCGGCGATAGATCATTCGTCCGGCCACGGCGAAGAGGAGCGCCGCGATGACGCCGTGCGAAAACATTTGGAGAACGGCGCCGGTGACGCCGAGCGCGTTTGCCGTTGCGAGGCCGAGCAAAACAAAACCCATGTGGCTGACGCTCGAGTAACCGATGACGAACTTCAGATCGCGCTGGCGCAACGCGACCCCCGCCGCGTAAACGATCCCGATGACGCCAAGGACCGCGATCCATTTGCTCCACGCTTGAAAACCGAGCGGCAAGAGATTCATCGCGACACGCAGAGCGCCGTACGCGCCGAGCTTCATGACGATGCCGGCGAGAAGCATGGAACCGGCGGTGGGCGCGGCGACGTGACCGGTTGGCGCCCAGGTATGAAGCGGCCACATACCCGCGAGAACCGCGAACCCGAGAAACAAAATGGGGAAAACCCAATTCTGGAATTGGGGAGCGAATTGAAATTGCGCGAGCTGCTGGAGATCGAGGGTTCGGCTGCCGGTGGCGACGTAAACGGCGATGATCCCGATCAGCGCGAGCGCGCCGCCGAAGAACGAATACAGCGTCAGCTTCATCGCGCCGTACTCCTTGTTCGTCGAACCCCAGATCGCGATCAGGAAATATTTCGGGACGATGACCAGCTCGTAGAAGACGAAGAGGAGGAACAAATCGGCGCTCAGAAAAACGCCGTAAGAACCGCCCACGACGAGGAGCAACCAAAAGAAGAACTCGTTAGGCCGATCCTCGACATCCCAGGAAAAGAGGACGGCGCAGACGGCGGTTAGCGCTGTGACGAGGCACATCGTCAGGCTGATGCCATCGACAGCCAGGTGGTATTCGAAGCCGAGCCCGCGAATCCAGGGCAGCTGAACAATGGTTGTGAACGTGCGGTAATCGCTGCTTTCGAAAAACGCCTGGAGACTAACGACGAAGCCGGCCAGCGTGGTCAACAACGCCATCCAGCGGGCGAGGGTATGCGGCAGGAAGAGCAGCAAAAGC
>DATILK010000054.1:0-4361 GCA_035476555.1 Chthoniobacterales bacterium
AGCTTCGGGGGCGATCTCCGGTTCGTCCTTGCCCAGCTCCCGCGCGAACCGCTTGAGGAATGTCGCCACCAGCGGGGGAATATCCTCCTTCCGTTCCCGCAGAGGCGGGATCTCGATCTGGAAAGTGTTGAGCCGGTAATAAAGATCGGACCGGAGCCGGTTCTCCGCGAGCGCGCTCGAAATCGGCCGGTTCGTCGCGGCGATGACGCGAAAGTCGGCCTTCAACGTTTTCGTGCTGCCGAGCGGGCGATACTCGCGTTCCTGAAGGACGCGGAGGAAGCGCGTCTGAAGTTCGGCCGGCATTTCGGAAATTTCGTCAAGGAACAGGCTGCTGCCGGCGGCGGCGGCGATCATTCCTGGAAAATCGTTCGTCGCGCCGGTGAACGCGCCTTTAACGTAGCCGAATAATTCGGATTCGATCATCGCCTGCGGAAACGCCGCGCAATTAAGCTTGATCATCGGTTTGTCCGCGCGCCGGCTTCGGGTATGAATCACGTTCGCGATCACTTCCTTGCCGACGCCGCTTTCGCCGGTGATCAGAACATTCGCTTCCGACGGCGCCATCGCGTCGATCAACTCCTCGATTTCCTGGAGCGCCTTGCTTTGGAAAACCGGAGCGAGCCGCGTCTCGGCAATCTCGAGGCGCTTTTCGAGCTGCTGCGTTTTTTTTCGGAGCTGCTCGGTCTCGCGGAGGAGCGATTGTTTCTCGAGCGCTTTCTCGATCAGGCTGAGCAATTCCTCGGGCGCATAGGGCTTGCTGATGAAATGGTAGGCGCCGCGCTTGATCGATTCGATCGCGTTATTGAGCGTATCGTGCGCGGTCAAAATGATGACCTGCGTGTCGGGATGCTCGTCTTTGATCTGGCCCAGCATCTCGAGGCCTTCCGCATCCGGCAGCTGAAGATCGAGGAGAACGACGGCGGGCGAAGTTTCTTTCAGCCGGCGCAAACCGTAGGACGCGTTCGCGGCGGTATCGGTCTGATAACCGTGACGCCCGAGAAGCGCTTCGAGGGTGAGGAGGATCGGCCGCTCATCGTCGATGATGAGGATGCGTCGGTTCTCCGTGCTGTTGTTGTTGGGCATCTCAGCGGCAATTCGATAGTTAAGCTCTCAAGGGAAACAGAAAGACTCATCGACGCAAGGGCCGCGCCCTTCATTCACCAAATGTCAGGAAAATTCCTATGCCGCCTCGGATTCGAGCGGCAGCGTTATTGTGGTGACGAGTGATCCCGACTTTTTGTCGTGGCGAGCGCTGAATTGGCCGCGGTGTGCTTCGACCGCGGCGCGGACGCGATAAAGTCCGAGGCCGTAATGGCCCTGGCCAAGGGCGCGAAGCGGTTCGCGACCCCAATTGTCGGTGGGGCGGTCGAAGGCCAGCTTTGGTTCGGACAGGGTGAAGATGAACTGCGCCTTGTCGGTGCGCGCGCCGGCGGTAATGGGGCCTTGACCGCGATCGTGACGGAACGCGTTCGCGAAAAGTTCGGCCAAAGCGGACAACAATAATTGTGGATCGATATTTAACATCGAGTCCCCAGCGTCGATCTCCCATTTCACCTGCTGGTGTTCCGCCGGATAATCCGACGCGATTTTCAGCTGCAGATCCTCGATCAAATCTTTCGCGGCGTACGGCATTTCGGTAAGACGCGGCTGGCTGAGCGCCGCGGTCACGGCCTGAAGATTCGCGGCGACCTGCCCGACCATCCCGCGCAGCCGTTTGATTTCCTCGCGCAACTCGTTGTTCTCAGCGATCTCGAGCAGATAAGCGGACTGCAGTTCGGCCGCGTTGAGATGATTGCGAAGGTCGTGCGCGAGCTGGCGAATGAACTTCACCACCACGGGCATCGAGAGCTGGATTTCGGAGGGAGTGGATTCAGTCATCGCAATATCTCACTCGTTCGCGCGGAGATGTCGCATGATATGGAAGACGTCTTCGGGATCGGCGTCCAATTCGCGCGCGATTTCCTCGGGGCTGCGCGCTGATGCGCTGGCGAGAATTTTCTTCACCCCGGCCGCCAATTCCAAAATCCGCGTCGCCGCTTTCTTCCCCGCTTCGACGCCCGGCTGGTGATAGGCATTGATGTTGACGAGCGAGGCGTAGAATCCGACGGCGCGTTCGTAAAGCGCGATGAGCACACCGACATAAAACGCGTCCACGTTCGGGATCGTGATCGTGATCGATTCCCGCCCGCTCTCGTAAAGCGCCGTGCGCGTACCGCGGAGAAATCCCTGGAGATAATCGCCGCTGGTTACCCCCGGCTCCACTTCGAACCGCGAGGCCCCGCGGTCCTTCTCTACCTCGACGAACGTGACGAAAAAATTCGGGACCCCATCGCGGAGTTGTTGGACATACGCGTGCTGATCGGTCGAGCCCTTGTTGCCGTAAACCGCGATGCCCTGGTGCACGACGTTGCCGTCGAGATCTTTCTCTTTGCCTAACGACTCCATCACCAGTTGCTGAAGATATTTGCTGAACAACATCAGTCGGTCCTTGTAGGGGAGAATGACCATGTCCTTCTTGCCGCGCCCATCGCCGGCGTAATGCCACATCAACGCGAGGAGCATCGCCGCGTTCTCCGGTGTTTCTTTCGATCGCGTCTTCGCGTCCATGGCCGCGGCGCCTGCAAGGAACTGATCGATGTCGAAGCCTTCCAACGCCGCCGGCACCAGTCCCACCGCGCTCATTACCGAAGTGCGGCCGCCGACCCAATCGTGCATCGGAAAACGCGTCAGCCAGCCGTTTTTCTTCGCGTGCTTATCGAGCTCGCTGCCCACGCCGGTCACCGCGACTACGTGTTTCCCAAAATCGAGCCCGGCCTTTTCGTAATGCGCGGCCGCTTCCAGCATTCCGTTGCGCGTCTCTTTCGTGCCGCCGGATTTGGAAATCACAACCGTCAGGGTGTGGGAAATGTGATCGGCGATCCGCGCGAAGATGCGGTCGAACCCATCCGGATCCGTGTTATCCAAAAAATAAATGCTCAGCGGATCGTCCGCCTGGCCGAGCGCATCGGCGATGAACTGCGGTCCCAGCGCCGACCCGCCAATGCCAACCAGCAGGACGTGCTTGAACGTTCCGCCCTTTTCCGGCGCGATCTTTCCGGCGTGCACGTCGGCCGCGAACTGTTTGATGCGCGCGTTCGTTTCTTCAATGTCCGCGCGCAGCTCCGGCGTCGGCGCCAGTTTCGAATCCCGCAGCCAGTAATGCCCCACCATTCGGTGCTCGTCCGGATTTGCGATCGCGCCCGCCTCGAGTTCGCGCATGTCCACGTACGCCTTGTCGACGCGCGATCGCATCTTCTCGAAAAAATCATCCGGGAACCGCATTCGGCTGATATCGATGGAAAAATCGGGATTCTCGTAACGAAGGAAATATTTTTCGAAACGCGGCCAGAGAGACGAGGAAGCCATGATCCTCTACTAACAGAAACGCCGCGTTAATTGGAACAGATTGTTCTGGCTACGCATTTCTCGCGATCAGATTTCAGCCGCTCGTGAAAAGTTACACTCTTGTAATCTGTTACCTAAAAGCAAAAAAATTGGCATCCACTTTGCCCTGCCGCGCGCGAACTGCATTTAACCCAACGTCAGTGTCGGACGTTACTCGACCTCGGTAATCGTTAACGCAAAATCCTGGTCCATGAGTCATGAAAAAGAAATCGACGTCCGAAACGGGTATCTTCAACCCACGCGTCTTCGTCGCGTTTACTCTCGTTAGCGCGGGTTTATTCCTGGCGCTGTTTAGTTTTGCGGCCACGCCTCCGAGCGGTACGCTGACTGATACTTCCGGTCCGATAACGTACACCGCTGGCCCATTCTTCCAAGCGAATCAATCGCCTGTGTTCGAGGTCGATAGCGGCCCGCGCTGCGACCAGCAGGGGTTTCCGTGCGACACCTATAAGCTAACGCTCAAAGTGCCTTCAGGGTATGCTGCCAGCCACCCGAAAGCAGTCGTCAGGGCGACGATGAGTTGGACGGACGCTGGCAGCGGCCAGGCCCACTACGACATCTATATCTTTAAGACACCGCGAAATGACTGTAATCCGAACGACTGCACCCAGCCGGACGGCTCGGAGCAGGCTGACTCGCAAGCCTCCAGTTTCTTAGGGCCTCGTAACCCGCAGGTAGCTTACGTTGCCGTCACCTCGGACACTCAGACCTACACCGTTATGATCATTCCGAATACACCATCGGGCGAAACGGTAAAGGTCGTAATTGATTTGCTCCCTGGAACCGACGGTGCGTTGACTCCCGGTTTCGGCGGACCCGATCCGACTACACCCGGTGTGCCGCGTTACATGAATTTCTACGCGCCGGCCGGTACCTCGGCTCAGCCTAGCTCAGGCGAGTTTAACATCGGCTATAAT
>DATILK010000055.1:0-2961 GCA_035476555.1 Chthoniobacterales bacterium
CGAAGGTATTCCTCCACCATCATCCAATTCATCTCCGCGATGCGCATTGGCTACTTCGTCGCGAAAGCTTCTTTGTTCACCACATACGGCATCTTAGTCGCATCGCCGCCGTAGTTTCCTTCCAGCACATCGATAACCGCCTGCGCTGTCCGGCCTGCCATGCCTTTATCCGGATCGACATCCAGTCGCGTAATCTTCGCGCCGCTCGCGAAGTGATGAAACACTCTCGCGCGATCCGCGATTTCCGGATCGAGCAGCGGCGAGTCCGGTGGAAGAGGCTCCTTTTCGAAAACGTCGAGCGCTGCCCCGGCGATGACGTTGTCCTTCAGAGCTTGCGCGAGTCCCTTTTCGTCGACCACCGGCCCCCGCGAGCTGTTCACCAGGTAAGCGGTCGGCTTCATCAACTTGAGCGTCCGCTCATTGATAAGATGGTAAGTTGGCTTGTCCGTTTCGCCCTCGCGCAACAACGGCACGTGAATGCTCACGTAATCCGCGCCTCTCAGCGCTTCTTCGAACTCGACATACTTGATCCAGGTTTTCTCTTTCTGAATGCCGCGCGCGTGACGCAGATCCATCAGCTCCTGGATACCAGCGATATAATTGTGGTTATGATACGCCGGGTCGTAGCACAGGATGTTCATGTCGAATCCCGTGCATTTCTTGATCATGGCCAAGCCAATCCGCCCGGTCCCAATGACCGCAATCGTCTTGCCGGTAACTTCGTCGCCGAGGAAGGGCAGAAACGGATGCCATGAGGGCCAGGTCTGTTCGCGCACCAGTTTTTCGCTCTGCCACATTTTGCGCGCGAGCATGCCCATCATGAAAAACGCAAACTCAGCCGTCGCTTCGGTGAGCACGTCCGCGGTGTTCGTGAATGGGATCTTGTACTTGTTCGCGTCGGCGCGATTGATGTTATCGAATCCGACCGCGATCTGCGCCACTACCTTCAGCGTCCCCTTCCCGGCTTCGAAAACTTCCGCATCGATCCGGTCGCGCAAGGTGGTGATCAACGCGTCGATCCCGCTTTTGACCTTTTCAGTAATCAGCGTTTTCGGCGGAGCTTCCGGTCCCTGGAAAACTTCGAGATCGTAACCGCGCTCACGCAGCCGGTTCTCCGCGGGATCGCCGATGCGAGAGGTTGCGAAAACACGAAAATGTTTTTTGTCGGTCATGACTGTTTTCCATCGGCAAGCGGAGCGCTTGCCCTACAAATTCTTCTGCACCCAAGTGCTAATGCAATCGAGCGCTTTCTCGATGTTCTCGATCGAGTTCGCGACGCTGAAACGCAAATAGCCTTCGCCAAAATCTCCGAAGGCGGTTCCGGATAATCCGGCGACACCCGCTTCATCGAGGATCGCGTCCGCCAACTTCTTCGAAGGCCAACCGGTGCCGGTGATATTTGGGAAAACGTAGAACGCGCCTTTCGGCAACCGGCACGAAAAACCTTTGATCTGATTCAAGCCCGCTACCATTACGTCGCGCCGCTTCTTGAATTCGGCGCACATTGCGTCCACGGATCCCTGCGGGCCACGCAACGCTTCCACGCCCGCCATCTGGGTGAAGCTCGCGGTGCATGAGTTGGAGTTCGTCATTAGCCGGGCGACATGCGTGGCAAGATCGGCGCGCATCACTCCATAGCCCATCCGCCATCCCGTCATGGCGTACGTTTTCGAAAATCCATCGAGCAAAATGCAGCGATCTTTCATCCCATCGATCGACAGGATGGAATGATGTTCGCCTTCGAAAATGAGGCGGCTGTAAATCTCGTCGCTCATTATCATGACGTTGCGATCGCCAATCGCCGCTGCGATTTGCTCGATGTCCTCCTTCGTCAGCACGCCGCCGGTCGGGTTCTGCGGCGAATTCAAAATGATGAGCTTCGTGCGATCGTTGATCAGGCCGGCGAGCTCATCGACATCGAGCCGGAAATCCATTTCCTCGCGTAACCGGATCGGCACGGCTTTCGCGCCGACGTAATTGATCATCGACTCGTAGATCGGGAATCCAGGATTCGGATAGATGACTTCGTCGCCTTCTTCCGCCAGCGCGAGAATTGCGAAAAAAATGATCGGCTTCCCGCCGGGAACGACGACCACTTCTTCCGCCGTCGCGTTCACCCCGCGGGTCTCGCTCACGTACTGCGCGATTGTTTCGCGCAACTGGGGCAAGCCGGCGGACGGCCCATAATGCGTGAATCCCTTGTGAAGCGCGTCGCAAGCCGAATCGATGATGTTATGCGGTGTATCGAAATCCGGCTCGCCGATTTCGAGATGAATAATATCGCGGCCCTTGGCTTCGAGCGCGCGCGCTTTGACGAGGACTTCGAATGCCGTCTCGGTGCCGAGCCGCGCCATGCGTTTCGCGAGCCGGAGCGGACCCTGCGCAGTCTGATGCATGACCGCGATTATAGCGCGCTCACGCCACTTGTCTTGTGCGACGTGATCATTGTCTGCTCGATGCGGTCAAGCGGTCTGGATCTTGATTGGACGCCGCTCCGACAATGCAATTTGTCGCCGGTCCTTTGCCGGTTATCTTGAACTTCACCTCTACGCCGATGGATTACGTCATTCGCCCTTTGACATCAGCCGACGAGACGTTGCTCTGGGACATGCTTTATCAAGCGCTCCAGACATCGGAAGGCGCACCGTCCCGCGACATCCTCAAGCGACCCGAATACGCGCGTTACGTCGAAGGCTGGGGCCGCGGCGGCGACACCGGTTTCGTGGTGTCGGACAAAAATACGGCCGAGGTCCTCGGCGCGGTTTGGTATCGCATCCCGAAGTCAGATGCGAGAGCGCGCGCGGAGCCAAGCGAGCCCACGCCCGAGCTGGCCTTCACTGTCAAGCCCGGCCAGCGCAAACGAGGACTCGGCGCTGCGCTTCTCACTCAACTGGTGAAAGCGACTCCACACCATTCGGCTCTTTCGATTCGCGCTTCCGCAAAAAATCCTGCCGTTCGTCT
>DATILK010000056.1:0-3346 GCA_035476555.1 Chthoniobacterales bacterium
CATCTGATCCGCCGGCCCAAATCGCGCCGAGGCCGCGAGCAAATTCCTGCGCGCCGTTGTCGCCTTGTCGAGTGAATGCGAAAATTTCGCGCCCTTCGAAACGTGAAACCTGCGCGACGATGTGGGCCGCGGCGCCGAATCCATAAATGCCAAGCCGTTTCGGCTCGCCGGCTTTACGAAGCGAGCGATAACCGATCAATCCCGCGCAGAGCAACGGCGCGGAACTCACTTCATCGAAAACGTCTGGCAGATGAAACGCGAAACGCGCGTCGACGACGGTGAACTCGGCGTAACCGCCATCGATCGTGTACCCGGTGAATCGCGCGCGCTCACACAAATTCTCGCGGCCGGAAACGCAGTATTCGCATTCCCCACAAGTCCAGCCGAGCCACGGAATGCCGACCCGATCGCCCACGCGGAAATTGTGAACGCCGCTCCCGATTTCCTCGACGCGCCCGACAATTTCATGTCCCGGAACGAGCGGCAGTTTGGGCTCCGACAATTCGCCATCGACAATATGCAGGTCGGTCCGGCAAACGGCGCAAGCGTTCACCCTCACCAGCAATTGCCCGTTCCGAATTTCGGGGACCGGCATTTCGTCCGCGACCAACGGTTCGCCAGCTCCATGCAAACGCATCGCGCGCATCGAGGAATGATAACGCATTTCAAAACAAAGCCCCCGCCGGATTTCGCCAGCGAGGGCTCGCTTAACTTCAGCCGCGCCTAATTACTTCGCGCAGCACGGCAGCTTGATCGGGCAGCAGCCACCGCCGCCGCAGCAATCATCCGAGCTCGAAGTCGCGCTCGCTGTGCCGACCAGCGCCAAGGCCGCTATGATCGCAAACAAGAATTTCATGAAATCCTCCGTTTGAGTTTCTTTCCAATCTCGTCCCGCAAACGCGAGACGAGCCGACCGATTCGAAAAGGAATCAGGCGCGCGGCGGTGGAACGGGAGGTTGTCGCGAGCGAGTTAGCTCGGAAGAAATGTAAGCGGCAAAAGTTTCGTCGCCGACGGATGGATACACGAACGGTATCGCTGCGGCCACGATGCCAGCGATGCCGTAGGCGCACGCGGCGCAACATTGTTTGTCCGGATCAGGGTTCGGCGCGTGGCGATCGCATTCGTGGCTGGCGGATTCCGCTTTCATCTTTGCGCAACAATCGGTCTTCTGAGGTTCCGGCACGACTGGATCACGAGGCAAGACGGCGAACGAAAGCGAAGCCGAGAGAAGCAGGCAAAGCAGGAATCGAAAAGTTCCTCGCATCACCATGGACTATACCATGCGCGCTTGAGTGACGCGCAAGAAATTTAGAAGATGCGTAGCGTCATGCCGGAACCAAGCGCGCCTCATCCCCCGTCCAAGGCGTTCAGTGGCGGCGAGGTCGTGGCCGACTACGAAATCAAGGGTGAGCTGGGTCGTGGCGGGATGGGCGTGGTCTATCGCGCGCGGCAGGTTTCCCTGAACCGCGTCATCGCGCTGAAAATGCTGACCGGTCATTACGGGCCGGACGAGCTCACGCGATTTCTCGCGGAAGCCGAAACGGCCGCCGGCCTGCATCACACCAACATTATCCAGATCTATGAAGTCGGTGAAATGGAGGGCGCGCCATTCTATTCGATGGAATATGTCGAGAGCGGTTCGCTGGCTGACCGGCTCCGCAACGGTCCCATCGACGAACGCGAAGCAGCGCAGCTCCTGATCAGCGTGGCGCGCGCGTTGCATTTCGCGCATCGCAACGGCGTCGTCCATCGCGACATGAAGCCGGCGAATATTCTGCTCGACCCCGAAGGCGTCCCGAAGGTGGCCGATTTCGGAATCGCCAAGAGGCTCACCGCGAACAGCGCGCTGACTTTGTCCGGCGCGGTCATCGGCACTCCGACTTACATGGCGCCGGAACAGGCCAAGGGAACGAGCCGCGATGTCGGCGCGGCAGCCGACATCTACTCGTTAGGCGCGATCCTCTACGAAATGCTTTCGGGGCGACCGCCGTTTGTGGCGGAAGACAGCGAGACGGCGTTGACGGTCCGCGTCATCACGGAGGACGCGGTCTCGCCGGCCTTTTATCGGCCTGGAATTCCCCGCGATTTGGAGACGATTTGTCTGAAGTGCCTCGAGAAAATTCCGCGCGATCGCTACGAAAGCGCCGCGGCGTTTGCGGAAGATTTGCGACGTTATCTCGACGACGAATCGATCCTGGCCCGGCCACCGACGACGGTGGTGCGGACAATCAAATGGATTCGGCGACATCCGTGGCGATTCGTTTCGCGCGCCGCGCTGTTGGCCGCGATCGCGGCGGGCGCGTTCTGGCTTTGCGATTGGGAATTGTATCAACGTCCGCACATCGAATACGGAGGCGCGCTGGAATTCGTGAACGGCGGCCTCGAACCGGCGATGCGGTTGAGCAAAGAAGAAACGGCCAAGCGCCCCGTGAATTTCCGGCTGACGCGTCGCGGACGTCGCGGGCCGGTCACGCTCGTTGAAGTGCTGAACTCGTGCGGTCATCCGGCCTTGCTGCGGCGTTTGCAGCTCGGCGAACCGATTCCGATTTACATCGAGGGCGTGAACGGCGCGCAGCCCAATTCCGAAAAAACAGCTGAGACTTTTACCGTCGAGCTCACCTACGATGAGCAGCGCGCGCGAGAATTAACGGCGCGCGATCGGAACGGCAGCGTTCTCTGGCGCGTGCTTTACGATCGCGCGCCAAACGATAACGCGGCCCGGGCCCACTTCGTCAACGTGCGCGGATTCGACGCGGCGCACGCGACCGGCGCTTCCCACATGGAATTCGAACGCGATGCGGCGGGCCGCGATTTGAAGGTGAGCTTTTTCAACGGAGCCGGTCAACCGACGCCGAACGGCGAGGGCGTTTACGGATACAAAATGGAACGCAACGGTACGGGGCAATTGGCGCGAATCACGAACTTCGACAGCCAGGGCAAGCCGATGGCGAACCGCGCAGGCGTGGTGGCCTATGCGCTGACGCGGGACAATTTCGGGCGGACGATTCGAGTCGATTTCCAAGACGGCAACGAAAAAGCGGCAGCGGTCGGCGGCACGTCCGCGGTGACAACAGAATACAACGCCAACGGGACCGCCGAGCGCGTCACGATTCTCGGGACCGACGGCAAAACGGCGCGCAATCCGAACGACTGGGCGGTGCAGGAAATTCGCTACGACGAATTCGGCGAAGTGATCGCCCGGAAATATTTTCGGCTCGGCAGCGACGATAGCCCGATCGTGACGGGCGGATGGACGGCGGCGTTCGATCAATTTGGATACCCGAGCGAAGTGAAGATCGCGGGCCCAAAAAGTTTTCGTTACGCGCTCCAGCACGATGAGCGCGG
>DATILK010000057.1:0-2733 GCA_035476555.1 Chthoniobacterales bacterium
AGATGCTTCGGCAACTGCTTTAGCGGAATCTGATTCGGCCCGTCGGATAATGCGCGCGCCGGGTTGTCGTGCACTTCCATGAAAATGCCGTCGCAGCCGGCTGCCATCGCCGCGCGAGCCAGGACGGGCGCGAGCTCGCCGTCTCCGGAAGTTGCGTCGCCCGCGCCGCCAGGGCGTTGGACGGAATGGGTCGCGTCAAAAATGACGCGGTAACCGGCTTCGCGCATCCAGAAGAGCGAACGAAAATCCGCGACGAGATTATTGTAACCGAAAGTCGTCCCGCGCTCGGTGAACAAGAATTTGCTATTGCCGAAAGCGACCAGCTTCTCGGCAATATTCTTCACGTCCCACGGCGCGAGGAACTGACCTTTCTTCACGTTGATGACGCGACCGGTTTCCGCGGCGGCCTGGAGCAGATCGGTTTGCCGACAGAGAAACGCCGGGATTTGTAGGACATCGATAACATGGCCGGCGATCTCCGCTTCCGCCGGCGAATGCACATCGGTCGTGACGGGAATTTTTAGTTCCGCGCCAATCTCCGCCAAAATCTCGCAACCTTCCTCGACCCCGATCCCGCGATAGGAACGGACGGACGTTCTGTTCGCCTTGTCGTACGACGCCTTGAAGATGAACGGCACCGCTTCCGCCTTGCAAATCTCCGCGATTCTTTTCGCCATTCGCCAGACGAACTTCTCCGATTCGATAACGCAGGGACCGAGAATGAAAGCGGGCTTGCCGCCACCGATGGCGACCGAACCAACTTTGAGCGGCGAGCGTTTCATATCAGTTTGTTCCTCGCGCTCGTTATCATGTCATAAAGCGCAAAGGGCAAATAGAGGACGAAGTAAAAAATCAGCGCCAGCAGCTGCATCTGCAAAATGTAAACGGCGCGTTGATCCGAAAGAACATCGAGAAGCGATGCCGCGGCCGGTTTGTGCAGCAGGTAGCCGTAGTTTTCACCGGTGATCAGATCGACAGTGAACGCGAGGACGAAATACAACTCCGACCACGCGAAGACCCGGACAATGGAAATCCACTGCGGCCGGAATTTTTTCACTATCATCATGAACGCGATCGCCACGACGATGCCTGAGTGGGCGATGAAAAACGTGAGGAAGTGAATGTCGGGAAACGCATATTTCAGGTCCGGGGTGAGAATCGCCTGGAGCGTCCCGCCGATTCCCCAGAAGTAAGCGACTTCGAGCCAGCGTTCGCGGCCGGTGAGCAGCGCCACGATGATCGCGATCATGGACCAATCGCACAGCTGAAACGGCAGCGCTTTTTGCCAGGCTAATCCTTCCGTGGCCGCGAGATAAATTTCGAAGCCGACATAATTCAGCAGCAAGAGCAGCGCGAAGAACCGCCCGACGATGCGTTCGCTGCGCGGCCAGCGGGACTTGCGGACGAATGCCGCCAGAATAAAGGGCAGCGCGATCGTCAGCACGATGACGACGAGATGGGATAAGCCGAGCGGCTGAAAGAGATGTTCTTTTTCTCCCATCGCGAGATTCAAATTCGTGGACGCAAGTTTGTCCGGGGAAAATGCCAATGCAGCAAAATTCAAATAAACAGCGCATCTTTACGGCTCGCCGATACGTTTGCCACGTAATATCTATGTGCGATACATTTGCCCATGAAACGATCCTCCTGGAGCGCCCTGGGATTTGCTGTACTCTTGGCATTGCGGAGCGCCTCTGCCGCCGATTTCGTTGTCCTGAACACAAATGATAGCGGACCGGGATCGCTCCGTCAGGCAATCCTCGATGCAAATGCCGCGCCCGGCCCTGATCGTGTGCTCTTCAACATTCCCGGCAACGGTGTGCAGGTAATTTCTGTTTCAACCCAAACAGCCCTGCCGCCGATCACCGACCCACTTGTCATCGACGGCTATACTCAACCGGGTGCCAAGCCAAACGCCCTGACGGCAGGCGACAACGCGGTGATTCTAATCCAGCTAGATGGAATGGGAGTTTCCGCGAACGCGCCCCGCGCTGGGCTGACGATTCAGGCTTCGCAGTGCTTGATCCGTGGACTTTCGATCACCAATTTCAACCGAGATTACGATCCTAGTAATTTCTCGGTCGGAATTCAGATAAGCAGCGGGCTTGGCAATGCAGTCGAAGGTTGCTTCATCGGCATTGCTCCAGACGGCACGTCCGCTGTAGCCAATGTCGACGGCATTATCATTTCTGCGCCAAACACGACCATTGGTGGACTTACCCCCGACAAGCGAAATCTCATTTCCGGAAATTCGTCGGTCGGGATTTTGAGCCAAGCTGATGGCACAGCAATCATTGGAAATTACATCGGGACGAACGCGGCTGGAACCTTCCCGAGACGAAACGCCACTGGCGTTTCTTTCGTCGGAGCACACGCGACATCGATCCTCGGCGGAAGGTCGGCCGGCGCAGCCAATCTTATTTCCGGTAATGGGATCGGCGTAGGTCTCGGTGTCCTGGATGATGGCGGTCCAACGACTCCGGCCGGCGGCGTTCCGCCGGCCACAGGCGTGTTGGTGCAGGGAAATATCATCGGTCTCGCATCCGATGGTGTAACCGTGCGCGGTAATGGCGGAGGCGGCGTCGTGATTAGCGGATCCGGGAATTTGATCGGCGGCACGGCGGCTGGGTCCGGAAATATCATCACCGGAGCTTTCCTCGGCGGGGTGTCCGTTCGAAGCGGCAGTGGGAACTCATTTCTCTGCAACTCCATGTATTCGAATTCCGGCGTCGA
>DATILK010000058.1:0-2951 GCA_035476555.1 Chthoniobacterales bacterium
CGCCGGCGCTCGCGGCCCTCCTCCTTCGGCCGACTGGCGCGAAGAAGGATTCGTTCCAGCGCATCCTCGATGGCCTGCTCGGCTGGTTCTTCAGAGGTTTCAACAAAGTCTTCGCCTGGAGCTCGAACACCTACGGCAAAACGGTCGGGCGGCTTACCCGGCTCGCTGCCGTGGTGTTGCTCATCTATGTCGGTTTGCTCGCGCTGACAGGGCTTGGATTCAAAGTGGTGCCGGGCGGTTTTCTGCCCACCCAGGATCGCGGCTATGCCATTGCTTTCGCACAGTTGCCCGACGCCTCGTCGCTCGATCGGACCCAGGCCGTCGTGGATAAAATCTCGAAGATCGCCCACGAAACGCCCGGCATTCTCAACACCGTGGAATTCGCCGGCTTCAATCTTTTCGGCGGCAACCAAACCAACACGGCCGCTGTCTTTCTGCCCTTCAAGGAATTCTCGGACCGAACAAGCTCCGAGGAGGGATTGCCCGCGATTGTGGCGAAGATGAACGCGCGGGTTCGCGCGGAAATCCCTGAAGCCCTGGTCGTCGTCTTTCCGCCGCCGCCTGTCTCTGGGATTGGGAACGCGGGTGGCTACAAACTTTTCATCCAGGATCGCGGCAACGCCGGGCTCGAGGAATTGCAGGCGCAAGCTTTCGCCATGACGAGGAAAGCGAATCAAACCCCGGGCCTGACCAATAACCTAACGACCTTTCGCGCCAATGTGCCGCAGCTCTGGCTCGATGTAGATCGCGTGAAGGCGAAGAGCATGAACGTCCCGCTGAGCAATATCTTCGGCACGCTCCAGACCTATCTAGGTTCGAGCTATGTGAACGACCTCACGCTGTTCGGACGAACCTACCGGGTAACGGCGCAGGCCGACTCCGAGTTTCGCCTGAAGCCCGACGACATTCGTTTGCTCAAAACGCGCAACGCCACCGGTGGCATTGTCCCACTCGGTTCGGTCTCGACCGTTCAGGAAGTAAGTGGCGCCGACAAGGTCACGCGCTACAATATGTTCCCAGCCGCCGACCTCAGCGGCCAGCCCGCGCCAGGCGCGAGCACGGGCGACGCCCTCGCCGCCATCGACCGTATCGCCAAAGACACACTGCCCACCAGTTTCACGACGGATTGGACGGAGATCGCGTTGCAGCAAAAGCTAGCCGGCAATAGCGCCATCTACATTTTCCCGCTCTGCGTTCTGTTCGTTTTCCTTCTCCTCTCCGCGCTTTACGAAAGCTGGTCGTTGCCGCTCGCGATCATTCTCATCGTGCCGATGTGTTTGTTCAGTGCGATCGGCGGCGTCTGGCTGCGTTCGATGGAAAACAACATCTTTACCCAGATCGGTTTTGTCGTGCTCGTCGGGCTCGCCTGTAAGAACGCCATCCTGATCGTCGAGTTCGCGAAACAAATCGAGGATCGCGATAAGAAAGATCGTTTCGCCGCAGCAGTGGAGGCGGCTCGTTTGCGGCTCCGTCCGATCCTGATGACTTCGTTTGCCTTTATTTTCGGCGTCCTTCCATTGATGCTTAGTAAAGGCGCCGGCGCGGAAATGCGCCAGGCCCTCGGCACCGCGGTCTTTTTCGGAATGCTGGGAGTCACCGGCTTTGGTCTCTTTCTCACGCCCGTATTCTATGTCGTCATTATGTGGTTCAAAGAACGCCGCAACGGTCCGTCACCAGCGCCGACTCAATCCAAATCTCCGTTAACGCCGGAGCCGGCTCACTGATTGTTGCCTGCGCGTAGACCCGCTTCGGTTTCATTCCAGCGTTGCGACGTAAGATTGCGGTGTCGCGGACGCCACGCTAGCCTGCCATCGCTCCATGGCTATCCGAATCCTCGTTACCGGCGGCACCTTCGACAAGGACTACAACGAGCGCACCGGCCAGCTCTACTTCAAGGACACTCATGTTGCCGAGATGCTGCAGCTCGGCCGCTCGCGCGTCGAAGTCACCATCCGCACCGTCATGATGATCGATAGCCTCGACATGACCGATGCCGATCGCGCCTTGATCGTCCAGAATTGTTTGCAGTCGTCCGAAGATCGCATCGTGATTACGCACGGGACTGATACCATGACGGAAACCGCAGCCGCGGTCGCGCACGCCGTCTCTGGAAAGACTATCGTGTTGACCGGCGCGATGATTCCCTACGCGTTCGGCAGCTCGGACGGCTTGTTCAATCTCGGCAGCGCGCTCTCCTTCGTGCAGGCGTTGCCGCCGGGCGTTTATGTCGCGATGAACGGCAAGTGTTTTCCATGGGACCGCGTCCGAAAGAATCGCGACCGCGGCGAATTCGAGGAATTGGCGGGGAGCTGATTACTTCGCCCAGTTACTGTCGAGCAATTCTCGCGTTTCCACGACGCCGACGTTCCAGATTTTCAGCATCTCTTCGTCGGAGCGTTCATAGACGCCGCCCCAGTTTCCATCGTTTAAATAAGCACGGAGCGCTTTCGGATCGAGCTGGCGAATCTTGTCGAGATCGGCCGCCGGTTTTTGTTCCGACGGCATTTTGACGTTCGCCAATCTTGTCCACGGAAAATTTTCCATCCACGATGCATGCGACGCGACTGGGTCACATGCCTGGACCTGGGCCCACACCTTCGGCGCGTTCCACCAGTTGTGGAATTTGATTCGCATTCCCGGGTGATCCGCCAGCCATTCGGCGACGAGTCCTTGTGCCGGCACGTTCCCGCCGTGTCCGTTTACGATCAGGATGCGTTTGAATCCGTGTTCGAACATCGAATTCAGAATATCGCGTACGATCGAAAGGTAACTCTGGACGCGGAGAGACATGGTCCCAGGAAACGCGCGAAAGTAAGGCGTAATACCATAGGCAAGCACGGGAAAGACAGGAACTCCGAGTGGTTCCGCCGCTTCGATCGCGAGGCGTTCCGCGAGAACGCTATCCACACTTAGACTTAGATAGGCATGCTGCTCAGTGCTCCCGAGCGGTA
>DATILK010000059.1:0-2494 GCA_035476555.1 Chthoniobacterales bacterium
AGCGGCTTTATCAATATCGCCTTCACTAAGAACCAATGCTCCAGCGCTTCAACGAGCGGAATCGCGACCTGGTGGTGAACATCAACGGCCGGCTCGTCCATCGCGATCAGGCTGGAATCAGTCCATTCGATTCGGCGGTGCAAGGAGGCGACGCGGTCTGGGAAGGATTGCGGCTTTACGATGGGCGCATTTTCAAACTGCGTGAGCATCTCGCGCGGCTCCGGCGTTCAGCGGAAGCGCTGGCGTTTACCGAAATTCCGGCGGACGAAAAAATCATCGACGAAATCAGGCGAACGCTCGCAGCGAACCAGATGAGGGACGGCGTTCATATTCGGCTCACGCTTACGCGCGGAGTGAAGATCACTTCAGGAATGGATCCGCGGCTAAATCAATCCGGCCCGACGCTGATCGTTCTGGCCGAACATAAGGCGCCGGTTTACGCGAAGACGGGGCTGAGTCTAATCACGAGCAAAATCCGTCGGCCACCGCCGGAAATTCTGGATCCGCGAATTCATCACGCGAATTTGCTCAACTCGATTCTCGCCAAGATCGAAGCGAATCGCGCCGGCGCAGATGACGCCCTGATGCTCGACACGCGCGGCTTCGTCGCGGAAACGAATGCGACCCATGTTTTCCTGGTAACGAAGAACCGCGTTTCAACGCCACGAGTTCTCGCCTGCCCGGAAGGAATCACGCGCGCGACCGTCCTGGAAATCTGCGAAGCGAATGCAATCGGGTGCGAAGAACGAGATCTGAAGATCGAGGAATTTTACCGCGCCGATGAAATGTTTTGCACGGGCACGATGGGTGAGCTGGCGGGCGTGATTAAGTTAGACGGACGCGTGGTCGGCGACGGCCAGATCGGGCCGATGACGGTCCGGTTAAGTGAACTGTTCGCCGCGCGGACCGCGACCGAAGGCGAGCCGGTCGCATAGTTTCCGGCTCGCAATCCCGCCCGGGCGATTCCATCCTAAAAGCATGCCCGACGCGCTGACGCCCATGATGCAGCAATATCAGCGGCTGCGCGCGTCCGTGCCGCCGGACACCCTGCTTCTTTTCCGGCTCGGCGATTTCTACGAGCTGTTTTTCGACGATGCGAAAGAAGCGTCCGGCTTGCTGAACCTCGCGCTCACCCATCGCAACAGCGTGCCGATGTGCGGCATGCCCTATCACGCGGCGCAGGGCTACATCGCGAAACTGATCCAGGCCGGGCGCCGCGTCGCCATTTGCGATCAGACGAGCGAGCCGCAGCCGGGAAAAATCGTCACGCGCGAAATCACGCAAATCATTACCGCTGGCACGGTGAGCGAGCTCGATTTGTTAAAGGCGAACCGGCCGAATTATCTCGGCGCCGTTTATTTTCACGAAGGCCGATTTGGATTCGCCTATGCGGAATTGAGCACGGGCGAATTTCGGCTCACGGAAGCGAGCAACGGCAGCGCGTTCCTCGACGATCTCGCGCGGATTTCGCCCGCGGAAGTTCTGGTGAGCGAGCGGCAGATGACGGAGTTCGGCGAGATCGCCGGCGCGCTCGGTTACGACGACTTCGCGTTCCTAACCGATCACGCGCGCTTTACGTTGTGCGAACATTTTCGGGTCAAATCGCTCGACGGTTTTGGCTGCAGCGAGATGCCGGCAGCGATCGGCGCGGCGGGCGCGATCATCCATTATTTGAAGCAGCAACTGCGGCGGAAAGTCGATCATCTCGCGTCGCTGCGGTGCGATGCGCGGGACGATTACGTGATGCTCGACGCCGCCACCCAGATCAATCTCGAGCTGGTGGAATCGCGCGGTGCGCGAAACATGAGCCTGCTCGCGGCGCTCGACCGCACCGTCACGCCGATGGGTGGCCGGAAATTGCGGAGCTGGATTTTGCAGCCGTTGCGCGATCTGGCGGAGCTCGAATGTCGCCAGCAATTGATCGCCGATCTGTTGCACGAATCCGATTTGCTCGCGGGTTTGCGCGCCTGCCTGAAATCCATCCGCGATCTCGAGCGCGCGGCGGGCCGGCTGAGTCAGGCATCGGGCAATGCGCGCGATTTGGTGGCGCTCAAGGTTTCGCTCCAGCAAATTCCCGAGCTCAAAGGCGAACTGCGAAAGCTGATCGAGCGGACGGAGTTTGGAAAAGAACCGCAGCTCGGAACTTTGAGCCGCCGCATTCTCGATTCGCTCCAGGAAATGCCCGCGCTCACCGCGAAGCTGGCGGGAGCTTTGATCGACGATCCGCCCATGGTGCTGAAGGAAGGCGGGATTTTTCGGGATGGGTTCGATCGTGATCTTGACGAGCTCCGGCAGGGTTCGCGCGAAGGAAAGAATTGGATCGCGCAATTACAGGAACGCGAGATCGCCGAGACCGGAATCAAGTCTCTGAAGGTCCGATTCAATTCCGTTTTCGGTTACTTCATCGAGATAACGAAATCGAATCTCGCGAACGTGCCGGAGCGTTATGTGCGCAAGCAAACGACCGTCGGCGGCGAACGCTTCATCACGCCTG
>DATILK010000060.1:0-4508 GCA_035476555.1 Chthoniobacterales bacterium
GAAGCAACGCATTTAGACTGATTTTGTGAGTTACGAGGTTTTCGCCAGAAAATATCGGCCGCAGACGTTTGACGATCTGGTGGGACAAGCCCACGTCTCACGCACGCTCAAGAATGCCGTCGCGCAGAACCGGCTGGCGCACGCTTATCTGTTCGTCGGGCCGCGCGGCATCGGCAAGACTTCGACCGCGCGCATTTTGGCGAAAGCGCTGAACTGCGTGAAAGGCCCGACCGTTAACCCGGACGGCACGTGCGATAATTGCCGCGAGATCGCGGCCGGCAACAGTCTCGATGTCCTCGAGATCGACGGCGCGAGCAATAATGGCGTCGAGCAAGTGCGCGAGCTGCGCGAAAACGTGCGCTACGCGCCATCCAAATCGCGCTACAAAATTTATATCATCGACGAAGTGCACATGCTTACCGCGGCCGCGTTCAACGCGCTTTTGAAAACGCTGGAGGAGCCGCCGCCGCATGTGAAATTCATTTTCGCAACGACCGAACCGCAAAAAGTTCTGCCGACGATCGTGAGCCGCTGCCAGCGCTTCGATCTCCATCGGATCCCGGCAAAATTGATTGCCGATCATCTCCAATTCATCGCCGGAAAAGAAAAAATCACGCTCGAGCCGGCAGCCGCGCACGCAATCGCGCGCGGCGCGGAAGGCGGATTGCGGGATGCCGAATCAATGCTCGACCAGCTGGTTGCGTTTTGCGGTGAAAAGATTGCCGAGAACGACGTGCTTAACGTTTTCGGGTTTACGAGCGAACAAACCGTGGCGCAATTCACCGAAAAGATTCTGCGCGGCGACACGTCGGGCGCGCTGGAGCTGCTCCACGCCGAGGCCGACAACGGCAAGGACATGATGAAGCTCATGTCCGATCTGATTTCGTACTTGCGCGATTTGCTCGTCGGCAAAGTGAAACCGGAAGCGCTGGCGGAGGATCTCAATCCCGATCTCCAAAAATCGCTCGAGACGCAGGCGGAATTGATCGAAACCGATCGGCTCCTGGAATTGATCGATCAATTCGCCGCCGCCGAAGGCCGAATGAAATGGGCGCCGAACAAACGGCTTCATTTCGAGGTCGCGGTGATCAAAGCGATCCAGACGTTGAATCAGGTGACGCTCAATGAAGTGATCGAAAATCTCGCAGCGTTGCGCGACGGGAAATCTGTAGCGGGTATCGCTGATCGCGGCCCGCGGGAATCGAAAAAGAAGATCGAGAAAAGCGACACGGAGCCGGCGGCGGCGGCACCACCGGCCGGGATCACCGATCCCGGATACAACGAGGAGCGTCCATCGATCGATCCGGCCGAAGCGTGGACAAAAACCGTCGCGAAGGTTCGCGCCACCCGACGCCTGATCGCCGGCTGGGTCGAAGCAGGAACTGCGTTAGGCATTGAGGGTCGTTTCTTGGTCGTCGGTTTTCCGCCCGAACAGAAGACCGCGATGGAATCGCTTTCGATCCCAAAAACGCGCGATTACATCGACGCGGTTCTGAAAGAAGTGAGCGGCCAGGATTGGAAAACAAAGTTTGTAGTGAAGGAAGGGCTTCCGGTCGTCGCGCCCGCCGAGCCTGCCGCGCCGAAGAAGGCGGAAACACAGGCGACATTCAAAGACGATCCGCTGATCCGCGAAGCGCTGGAAATTTTCAAAGGCGAAATCAAGACCGTGAACGACTGACCTAGATATGAACATCAACAAGTTGATGAAGCAGGCCCAGAAGATGCAGGAGCAAATGGCCAAAACGCAGGCGGAACTCGAAGACAAAACCGTCGAGGTCCAGGCCGCGGGCGGCAAAGTCACGGTCGTCGCGAATGGTTCCGGTGACGTGATCTCGATCAAGATCGCGAAGGAGATCGTCGATCCGGAAGACGTGGAATTTCTCGAAGAAGCGGTGCTCAGCGGGGTGAAGCAGGCGATCGCGCAAGGAAAAGATCTCGCGCAAAGCGAGATGACAAAGATTACAGGCGGGCTCGGGCTGGGCAGTTTAGGGCTGTAGCTTGCGCTTGGTGGCGCTCGTAGATACAGAGGGAAGTTATTCCGAGCTGCTCCATTTTCTCGGCGAGCCGCGCGTAGTTTTCGCCGAGCTGCGCATGAGAATGCGCGTCGGACGCGGTCGTGAACCGAATTCCTTTCTCGGTCGCGAGCCGGATGATTTCATCGGAGGGATAAAGTTCGTTCACCGGTTTTCGCCAGCCGGCAGTCGATAGCTCGACGGCGAGACCGCGCGCGGCGATCAGGTCGAGCGTTTCGGAAACCAGATCGCGGATCGAACCCGTGGGGCGGTGGCCATGGATCTTGATCAGATCGAGATGCGACAAACAATCGACCAGGCCGCTCGAAGCGATCGCGCGAATGCGGCGAAAATAATCGGAGTAGAGATCGTCGATTTCGCGCCCGACAAATTGTTCGGCGCCGGCCGGCACGCTGTCGAACATCTGATCGGGGCTGTCGAGGTAATGGACGGAACCAAGAACGAAATCGAGGCGCTCCCAGTTTTTCTCTACCCAGGCTCGGCCGGCCGCGGACGTTTCGGGATCGTTATCCAATTCGATTCCGGCCCGGATTTTGACGTCGGGATTCGCAGCACGCAATTTTTCCAGCTCATCGAAATCAACGCCGGCGTGATAACGATCGTGATCGGTGAACGCGATGTCGCTCAAGCCTCGTTCGCGCGCGCTATCGATCCACGGCTGGAGCAACGCCTGTGTGTACGGCTGAACCCGATGGCCCTGCGGGTGGGAATGGTAGTCCGAGAATGGAGTAACGGAGTGGTGGAGTATTGGAGTGATGTCAGAACCCATTACTCCATTACTCCATTACTCCATTACTCCATTACTCCATAACTCCACTCCCCCATTCCCTCCCTACGGCGCCGTCATGAACTTCTGCCGGATGCGCAGCTCGGGGAATTGCGGGAAGAAAACTTCGCAGATGAAGACCTTGTTCGGAGACAGATCGCGCGTCGCGATGGTCGCGGGATAATCGATCTGCTCCGACGGATTGATGAGAATGGTCCCGGGTTTGTCGTCAAAGGCGTGGTTATCCGACCAAATGGTGAGAATGGCCTCGGTGGAATTGCGCAGATAAATCTCGAACCGTTGCTCGCTCGGAAAATCGAGGACGACCGCGCGCTTGGAAATATTTTTTAGCGTCAGATTCACCTGGAGCTGGCGCACTTCGGATAATTTCACCGGCTCAGGCGACAGCTTCAGTTCCAAAACAAGACCGCGGAGCCGCGCGTCTTTGTAATTTGGCGCGGGGTTCGATGACGAAAAAGGATGAAGCAGGCGACTGAACCAACCACGTTTTTCCGGCGACGCCGTCGGTTCCTGCGCGGAAAGACGAGCCGTCATCGTGAAAACCACGAGGGCGAAAGCAAGGGACCGGCTCATTAGCGGCTAATTAGCCCCGGAAGCTTTCGGGGTTGCAGAAATCCTGTCAAACCCTTTATCAATCGACCATGAAAGCCATCGTGCTCGCTGTTTTTCTTGCGCTGACGGCGACGCCATTCTGTGACGCGAAAACGCATTCGACGTTTCGCGCGCACGTCGAAGCGAACGCGAGCAACGGCCCCACGTTCTCGACGAAGCTGCGTCTCTTCGGCCGTGACGTGACGATCGAGAAGGTGCCGACGCTGTCTGAAAACGACGTGACCTCGCTGCGAATTGTGCGCGCGCCGGACGGAACGAACGGCGCGCTCTTTCAGTTGAACGAACATGGGCGGCTGGCGCTGGATTCGTTGAGCGTCGAGAAACGCGGCAGTTCGCTTTTTGTTTTCATCAATGGACGGCCGGCCGCCGAGCTCCAGATCGATCGACGCGTTTCCGACGGGAAGATTTACATCGCGTCGGGGCTGAGCGCGAACGACATCGAGCTGTTGAAGAAAGATTGGCCGGCGCGGAAGTAACATGCGAGCCGCCTTGCTCCTCAGCTTGCTCGCCCTCGCATCGAGCCGCGCCGAACCGCTGAATCTAGTTCTGCCGACGGACAACGACGCGCTGCTCCGGGGCGATGGCCCGGCGTTCTACCAATACATCGAGCGCGATTATCACGGCGAAAAATCGACGCCGTGGGAAGGAGGTCGTTACGGCTTCGTCCGGAATCCGGTCGAGACGTCCGCCGGGATTATCTACACGCGGTTACACGAAGGGATAGATATCAAACCGCTTCAGCGCGACGCCAGCGGCGAACCGCTCGACGCCGTGCGTGCGGTCGCGCCGGGTGTGGTCGTGCATGCGAGCCAGGTCGCCGGCTACTCGAACTACGGCCGGTATGTGGTGGTGGAGCATCGGTTTGACGGCTGCAAATACTACAGTCTTTACGGCCATCTCAGCTCGATTGCGGTCCACCCCGGCCAGCACGTGCAGCAACACGATCAGCTCGGCGTGATGGGCCACACGGGCGAGGGATTGAACCAGGCTCGCGCGCATGTGCACCTGGAATTGAACCTAATGTTGAGCCGCCATTTCGAGGAATGGCACGCGGCCTCTTTCAAGAACGATCCGAA